>NZ_NUCO01000039.1:0-39359 GCF_002555445.1 Bacillus sp. AFS017336 | reverse complement strand
TTTCTTGACCGAAGTCCAAATTTGTTCATAAAACACCAATTATTGTTCATAAAAAGATTGGACCTTTAAAGATCCAATCTTTTTATTGGAGTATGAGTACAAAAAACAAAGAAAACTCGCAAGGAAGAGACTACCTTGTAAGTTTTCTTATTGAATTAACTAAATACCTCTGTTTTTTGGCGATTTAAAATAGTCGCGTCTGGGCAATGCTTTTTTATTTCACGTAGAAAAATTTCTTCATCTTTTGGTAGTGAAAGCAATGCAAATTCGTATCTTTTGTATTCGATTTTTAATCGTTTAAAAGTCCAGGCTGGTGATGAGACTGGATTATTTGAAAAACAAACGGTCCTAATTTCACTATATGGGATGTTAATTTTAATAAAACCAAATTTGGATTTGAATTCGGTTTCTGTTAATTCGTGGTACGTGTGAAATAATGCCCAAGCTAGAACAATCAATATTGGCAATAAAAAGACAAAGACAACTAGACTTATAATGATTCCAGCGCTATCGCCTTCAAGTATGCTAATAATTGGAACTGAAATAATAATTGGGATTAAGCTCAGAATTAAAACGACTAGTAGTGGATTTTTCTTCACTTTAAATTTCATGACAATATCTTTTCCTATCCTAAAATTTGATTTAGATGATGCTTCATATGATCAATATAATCTGTAAATAACCAACTTAGAGTAACTGTTTCGTCATTTTGAGTTTTATATTGTAGTTTCCATTGATCTTCTGAAATAGTTGAGAGTACATTTATGAATCGGTTATTTAGCGTAGTCCATAAAGTAAGAATTTCTTCAATTGTATAGCCATTTTGATAATCATTAAGTTCTACCCATGAATTTTGTTTATAAAGTTCCAGAATTAATTCATCGTTTGAGGATAATCTGTCTATAAATCTTTTATGGTTCATAGTCGCTGAGTCACAAAGATGACCAAGGATTTCTTTTTTCGACCATTTTGTAGGGCTCGATCTAAAATTTGTATTCGATAAAGATATGATGATTTTTGGGACGGTTTGGATTAGACTACTAAATTCGTTTAATAAATTATTCATCTAAAAACTCCTCCTTCGTTTCTACTATGTTATGAATATGAACAAACATTTTTCTTTATGTGTCTTTAGACAAGCCTTTGGTGAATAGGTTGTTAGTAGGACAATCTTGGAGGTGGCTTGATGTTAGTCTTTTTACTTTATGTTGGATTGTTAGTTGGTGTATTAGCAGTTTATAAAGATGCCATTAAGCGGGATGTTAATAATCTTGGTTTTCAAATGATCGGTTATTATGTACTAGCTTCTCTGCCTTTTCGATTATTTTGGTTGCCAGTACCTTTTGGTTTTTTAATTTGTTTATTTCTATTATCTAAACCAATGCTTCGATATAAAAAACAAAAACAAGTTGCTAGTCTTTTAGGTTTCATTGTATTTATAGTAGATGCTTTATTCTAAATGAATTTTTCATTTAGAATAAAGCTTTTTTTATTTATTTCTTTGCAATTTTTAATGCTTTTTCTGTATTAGCAAAGTGTAATTTTGTTAGACTTCTTAAAGCTTCAAAACCTTTTAATTTAATTAGTTTTGCAGCGGCTTGGTCTACTTTTGCACCGGCTCCTTTTGGTAAGGTCATGCCAGCCTTTTCGCTTAATTTGTCCATTTGTTGAAGAAATGAATAGCGAGCTAGAATTGAAGAAACTGCAACCGAAAGATGTAGACCTTCAGCTTTTGTAGCAAATTGTACTTTATCTCGAATCACTTCTTTTGTGCCTTTTAAATATCCGTAATACAGATTTGGAGGAGTGAATTGGTCTATTAAAATTGCGTCATACGTTTTTCCTTCTAATTTTGAAATGGTATTTCGAATTGCTTGATTGTGTAGTAAGGCCTTTAATTTGTTCATATTATAGCCTTTTTCTTGCATATCGTTATATTTTTCATTGTGTAGTACTAAAAGACTGTAAGTTACGACATGCATAATCTTTTTTGCTATGCTACATATGGCATCATCAGTTAATTCTTTGGAATCTTTAACCCCTAATTCTTTTAGTAATTCGAATTGACTCGGATCTACAAAGGAAGCAACTACTGCCATTGGTCCAAAATAATCTCCAGTACCAACTTCATCACTCCCAATAACTGCAAGACTTGAAAAGTTTTTTGGTAAAGTTGAATTCGAATTTGTAGGATTTACCTTTTTAGGAGTTTGGCTAGCCGATTTCCCTTGCCATTTACTTACTTCAGCATCACAATTTGAGCCTTGGAACATTACTTTGCCTGATTTATAAGCAGTGATTGTACAACCAGTTGGTTTGGCCATGAAAATTCCACCTTGTGGCACTTTTGGTTGAAGACTATTTTGGTAATATGATTTCATTTTTAAGAGTGTATCTTCGGAAACTGTTAATACAGTGTTTGACATAAATTTCTCCTTTGTTACAGATAATTTCCAATACTTTTGATTGTATTGAATTTCATGTTATAGTTAAGGTTAGAATGTTTATAGCTGATTGGAGGTATGAAGTTGTCCAATTCTTCATCAAAACAAAAACTAAATGTGACTATCTATGGGCAACATTATGCAATTACTGGTAACGAGTCCACAGATCATATTCGTCATGTTGCCTCAATTGTAGATGATAAAATGAAAGAAATAAATCAAAAAAATCCATTTTTGGATACAAATAAATTAGCCGTTTTGACAGCAATCAATATTGTGAGTGATTATGTAAAATTAAAAGAAAGAGCTGAAATGCTCGAAAAATTAGTAGAAAAACAATTGAAAAGTGAGCAGAATGACAATGATTGATTTAATAATACTTATTATTTTTGTTTTAGGAATTTTGACAGGTTGGAGAAGAGGATTTGTTAGCAGCCTTGTTCGATTACTAGGTTTTTTACTATCCTTATATTTAGCTTATCATTATTATGAGCAGACCGCTACTTCACTTAAAAAATTATTTCCAATGCACATAAATGGAAGTCAGGTCGTAAATGTACAAGGATTTGCTTATGAAATTATTGCTTTTGCCCTGCTATTTATTGGGACAAGACTAGTAATCACATTTATTGGTTCATTAATAAATGGAATATTCCAGTTACCTGTTTTAAAGCAAATGAATGCTTTTTTAGGTGGTATTTTAGGCTTTATCGAAGTTTATTTATTTTCGATTTTAGCTTTATTTATTGCATTAATTGTTCCAATCAATACAGTTCATGATTTATTACACAAGTCTAATATCGCTTATTTTATGGTGCAACATACACCGTTTATATCAAATCAATTGATGGAACTTTGGAATGGAATTTCAAGTTCCGAAATACTTTAATGAGTTCAAATTAGTAAATTAAGTAGGTGACTTAAGATGCATAAAAAGCAATTAATTAAACTATTAGAACAAATTGCAACATATTTGGAGCTTAAAGGTGAGAATGCCTTTAAAATATCGGCATTTCGTAAAGCAGCTAATGCACTTGAAGCTGATGAAAGAAGTCTTGAACAAATCGATGACTTTACAGCAATTAAAGGGATTGGAAAAGGGACTTCTGCGGTAATTTTAGAGTATATTGAAACTGGCAAAAGTGCGGTTTTAGAAGAACTGCAAGAATCTTTACCAAAAACTTTACTTCCTTTACTTAGATTACCTGGATTAGGTGGTAAGAAAGTAGCTAAGCTCTATCAAGCATTACAAATTGAGAGCATGGAGCAGTTAAAAGAAGCTTGTTTAAATGGTAAATTACAAGGATTAGCTGGGTTCGGTAAAAAAACAGAGAAAAATATTTTAGAGTCAATTGAGGAATTTGGTAAGCAGCCAGAGCGTTTGCCGTTGGCTGATGTCTTACCAATTGCTGATAAAATTGAAGCTTATTTAGCAGGAATGAAAGATGTTGACAAATATTCTAGAGCAGGAAGCTTACGAAGAGTCCGTGAAACTGTTAAGGATTTGGATTTTATTATTGCTTCTAATAAGCCGGAAAGTATTAAACAACAATTACTTTCTATTCCGGAAATCGTACGAGTAATTGCACAAGGGGATACAAAGGTTTCTCTAGTTTTAAAAGGTGCTGAATATGAAATTTCAGTTGACTTCCGTATTATTTGGCCGAAGGAGTTTGCGACTACTTTACATCACTTTACTGGATCGAAGGATCATAATGTAGCAATGCGCCAATTAGCAAAAGAGCGTGATGAAAAAATTAGTGAGTATGGTGTTGAGAATGTTAATACTGGTGAAGTTTTAACGTTTGATAATGAAGAGGACTTTTATGCTCACTTTAATTTGCCTTGTTTTCCACCTGAGATTCGAGAGGATGGGAAAGAAGTTTCAACGTTTACGAATGAATATCCATTAATTCGTTTAGAAGATATTAAGTCTGATTTACATATGCATTCTACATGGAGTGACGGTGGCTATTCAATTGAAGAAATGGCAGATGTTTGTCGTGCAAAGGGCTATAAATATATTGTTATTACAGACCACTCTCAATATTTAAAAGTCGCTAATGGTTTAACTCCTGAACGCTTATGGAAACAAAAGGAAGAAATTCAGCGTGTTAATGCAAAATACACTGATTTTACAATTCTACATGGAGTAGAAATGGATATTTTGCCTGATGGTTCATTAGATTATGAGGATGATGTTTTACGTTCACTAGATTTTGTTATTGCATCAATTCATTCGAGCTTTAGTCAAGATGAAGATACAATTATGATGCGTCTAAAAAATGCAATGAGAAATCCATATGTTAACATGATTGGACATCCGACAGGGCGAAAAATTGGTAGACGAGCTGGATACAAAGTAAATGCCGAGGAATTAATTTCTGTGGCAAAAGAAACTGGTACGATTTTAGAATTAAATGCGAATCCTAATCGACTAGATTTAAATAAAGAAATGTTGATGATGGCCAGTGAAGCTGGTGTGTTGCTATCAATTAATACTGACGCACATAACATTGATATGCTAGAGCATATGACTGTAGGGGTAAGTGCGGCCAAGAAGGCTTGGTTAAAAAGAGAAAATATTGTAAATACATTTGAATTACACGAACTTTTAAGCTTAATTGAAAGGAAACGTAATTGAGTGTAAGGAGGTACGGGGTATGAATCGTACATTAAGAGTTTTAGAGTACGAAAAAATAAAAGAACAATTACTTAAACATGCTTCATCATCACTTGGTAAAGAACGAATTAAAAACCTTTTACCAAGTACGGATTATGATGAAGTTGTCGAACTACATGAATCAACTGACGAAGCAGTAAAAGTGATCCGTCTACGCGGAAATGTTCCACTTGGTGGATTAACTGATATAAGAATGCAAGTTAAAAGAGCGGATATTGGCGGAATGCTTTCACCTTCTGAGTTAATAGCGATTTCAGGTGTTACATATGCTGGACGCCAAATGATTCGTTTTATTGAAGGATTAATAGAAAGTGAAGTAGAGATTCCATATTTAGAATCATTAAGTGAGCAAATCATTCCTTTATTAGAACTAGATAAAAATATTAAAACTGCTATTGGTGATAATGGTGAAGTTTTAGATGACGCTAGTGTGGCACTTCGGATGATTCGTGGACAAGTACGTACTGCTGAAGCGCGTATTCGTGAAAAATTAGAAAGTCTAACTAGAGGCTCGAATGCTCAGAAAATGTTATCTGATTCAATCGTAACAATCCGTAACGATCGATTCGTTATTCCGGTAAAACAAGAATATAGACATGTATATGGCGGAATTGTTCACGATCAGTCTTCTTCTGGTCAAACATTATTTATTGAACCTCAAGCTATCGTTACGTTAAACAATAGTTTACAAGAGGCTAAAGTAAAAGAAGAGCAAGAAATTGAGAAAATTTTAATGGCATTAACAGGTCAAGTGGCTGAAGCTTCAGAAGACTTATTGCAAAATGTTAAGATTTTAGCTGAAATGGATTTCTTATTTGCAAAAGCAAACTACTCTCATGCTATTAAAGCGAGTAAACCAATTTTAAATAACGAGCGATATTTTAAATTGAAAAAAGCACGCCATCCGCTAATTCCAAGAGATGTCGTTGTAGCTAATGATATTGAATTAGGTAAAGAGTACACAACGATTGTTATTACTGGTCCTAATACTGGTGGTAAGACAGTTACTTTAAAAACAATTGGTATTTGTGTTTTAATGGCACAATCGGGTCTACAAATTCCTGCATTAGATGGCTCAGAAATCTGTGTGTTTGAACAAGTGTTTGCCGATATTGGTGATGAGCAGTCAATTGAACAAAGCTTAAGTACATTTTCTTCGCATATGGTTAATATTGTCGATATTTTAAAACATGTAAATCATAATAGTCTAGTATTATTTGATGAATTAGGAGCTGGAACTGATCCTGGTGAAGGAGCAGCATTAGCAATCTCAATTTTGGATGAAGTTAGCGATTATGGGGCAAGAGTTGTAGCAACTACACATTATCCTGAATTAAAAGCATATAGCTACAATCGAGAGCAAGTTATGAATGCAAGTGTTGAGTTTGATGTTGAGACATTAAGTCCGACTTATCGATTATTAATTGGTGTGCCTGGTAGAAGTAATGCGTTTGAGATTTCTAGAAGACTAGGACTTTCAAATCGTGTTATCGAAAAAGCAAGAAATCATGTAAGCGAAGAAAGTAATGAAGTTGAAAATATGATCGCATCTTTAGAAACGAGTCGAAAAGGTGCAGAGACAGAATGGAAAGAAGCAGAAGACTTCCGTAAAGAATCTGAACGTATTTTCAAAGATTTACAAAAGCAAATGATGGAATTCTATGATCACCGTGATGAATTATATCGTGGAGCTCAAGAAGAAGCGAAAAAGCGTGTTAAAGTAGCACAGCAAGAAGCTGAGGATATTATTAAAGAGTTGAGACAACTTAAAAATAGCCAACTGTCTTCAATTAAAGATCATGAATTAATTGAGGCGAGGACTCGTTTAGAAGGGGCAATTCCTTATGCACCTAAGAAGACCATTCCTCAAGCGGCTCCAAAGAAACAAAAGAAGCTTCGTGAAGGTGACGAAGTAAAAGTAATTAGCTTTAACCAAAAAGGGACATTACTTGATAAAATTGGTGAAAGTGAATGGCAAGTTCAACTCGGTATTATTAAGATGAAGGTAAAAGAAAGTGATATCGAATATATTAGTTCACCTAAAGAAGTAAAAGAACGAACGGTTACTTCAGTAAAAGGTAAGGATTTTCATGTCAATCTTGAGCTTGATCTTAGAGGGGAAAGATATGAAGATGCGTTAATTCGCGTTGAAAAATATATTGACGATGCTTTGTTGGCTGGTTATCCACGAATTAATATCATTCATGGAAAAGGCACAGGTGCTCTAAGACAAGGCGTACAAGAATACTTAAAAAAACACAGAGCTGTTAAATCTTATCGATATGGTGCAGCCTCAGAAGGCGGAATCGGTGTTACAGTAGTGGATTTAAAATAAGGTAGTAGGGGTTCAATGATGGAAAAGTTGGCAAAAATATTATTTGCAGTTTGTGCAATATTTTTAGTTTGGGGAATTTTATACGTGACGGTTATTAAATAAAATAATGGAGGCTAGCATCATTATCGTAATTCTGTTATTTATGTAGGTAAAACCACATAATAATGAATTGAGAAAATAATTGAGTTAGTCTCTTTTTTAATTAGAAAGGTGAATTGGTTTGAAGAAAATCATCTTAGCGGTAGTCATCTTTGTTATTGTCTTTGTTGGATTTAATGGTTTTCCTCATAAACACAAAAAGAAGGTAATTGTAAATAAAAATATTATTGTGCAAAGAGATGTTCGCTATACAAATCCTGCTCAAGTGCCACAAACTTTTGATTTATACCGCTCTAAAAACGCTCATGGTCCAGCACCGACGTTAATATTTGTACATGGAGGTTCTTGGAGATATGGTAGTAAAGAGTTAAACAAAAGATGGCAAACGATTTTTAATGAAATTGTGAATGACGGATATACCGCAATTAGTATAAACTATACACTTTATTCTAAAGAAAATTATTCGTATAATTTTCCTGTTAATGATGTGAAAACAGCGATCAATTTTATTTACGATAATTCTACTGAATTAGGAATTAATCGAAATCAAATTGGTTTAGCAGGTGCTTCTGCTGGTGGTCATTTAGCCTTATTAACTGGTCTTCAACCTGATATACAAAGTAAAATTAAATACATGATCGCTTGGTATCCTATTTCGGACTTAACGACTATGAATCAATCTCCTACTTCAAGAAGCTCGGAAATTGTAGATAAATATATGAATAGTACCGTCGATCAAATGACTGCTGAATATAATCGGATGAGTCCTATACAATATGTAGCAAAGACAAAAGTTCCAATCTTTATCGTACATGGTACAGGGGATAAGCTTGTTCCATTTAGTCAATCTAAACGATTTGCTAAGAAAAATCCGAAAATGGTTACGTTGATTCCTCTCAAGAATGGAAATCATGGATTTACAAATCTATCGATACAAAAGTCTACGAATGATACGATTAACTATTTAAAGGCGAGACTAAAAAAGTAAGGAGATTCAATGAGTCATATTAATAAAATTCAATTTCTAACAAAAGAGCATTGGAGTCTATTGTTACTTGCTGATCCATCGAAAGAAATGGTAGATAAGTATATTCAAAAGAGTCATATTTATGAAATAGTAGATCGTAATTTGCTCGTTGGTATAATCGTATTAATGGAAATTTCCAACGAAGAGATTGAAATTAAAAATATTGCAATTGATCCAGCCTTTCAAGGTAATGGCTATGGTAAAAGTTTAATTCACTTTGGTATCCGTGAATCTAAAAAACTTGGCTATTCTAAAATTTCGATATGTACAGGTAATTCAAGTACACATCAATTAGCGTTATATAAAAATTGTGGCTTTCGAATAAGTACTATTTCCCGTGATTTCTTTATTCAAAATTATGAAGAAGAAATTTGGGAAAATGGAATTCAGTGTAAAGATTTAATAAAGCTTGAACAAATAATAGGTTAAACAAGTAGGGTGTCCCAAAAGGGCATCCTACTTTTTATATTTATAGGAAGTATTTAAAGAAGAGTAGTTGAAATAACAGCCGAAGTGCAAATAAGATGGTTGAACATGCAAATAAAACTGTGAAATGTGCAAATAAGAAATCCGAAACTGCAAATAAAGTACGAACTGCAAATAAAAATAGAGAATCTGCAAATAAAATCAGTAAAACTGCAATTAAATTTAACAAAACTGCAAATAAAATTAGTGAAACTGCAATTAAATTCCCTAGAATGCCAAATTAGACAGGGAATTACCTATACCGGTTAGGGTATTTCTCCTATATAATTGTTCAAAAGTAGATACACAGGAATGGAAAATTAATAAATATGCTCTAATTCCATTTAAAAAGCCTAAAAAAGTGAAGAAATCTACTAAATATCTATAAATGGAGAGCATAATATCAACTCTAATTGAAAAAAGTCACCAGTATACCCCCATTTTGCTTTTCTTAAATATAAAAAAGGGGCCGCCTATTCGTCTGTAACGCAGACTAATAGTACGGCCTCATTTTTTAATCATTAAACGGTTTAACATACATAACGTATGTATTTCGGTCTTGATCGACTTCGTTTGATGTCTGCTCATAAATTTGTTGATTGATTGTAATATAGGTTGATTGAAGCCAAGATAGTAAGTCTAACTCATCCCCGCTTTCATAGAAATGAATTTCCTCAAAAGAATCAACATCTCTAATTTCAATTCCTAATGGTCTATTTAAATGATAATAAGGAGTATTTTCTAATTCAGATTCAACCACTTCAATTACATAACGATCTTCTTCTATATAAGAGCCTCTGTTCTCATAAACGAAACCATTTAAAATAAAATAGTCGCAATATCTTCTAGTAAAGATTTGGACCTTTGATAAAAATGGAAAATGGTAAATTGGACGCGTAGATTCGCCGTCCAGCAGTCGGTATTCAAGAACAAAAATGTTATCAGTATTAAACATTGTTCGGACTCCTTTATTAATTGTATATCTATTAGTATATAACAAAGACCCGGTTAGAAATGTATGTATTTATTTCATTAAGAATAGAATAAGACACTTTACTTATGAATATATTTAACTTGTTTCTCATTTTTCATCGTAAACTAGTTTTTATATACAGTTCGCCTGAGTGTAGTTTAGTATAGAATAGACTAATTTAATTCTGGAAAGGAGATCCAAATGTCAAAAACATCATTATTAATGAAAAAAGTTAGTATCGCTTTAACGAGTGGATTAGCAGTAGGTGCACTAGCTGGTTGTAGTTCTCAAAGTGCGGATCGACCAGAAAAACCTAAAAATGACGATTGTCGTGACTGGGATTTTGATGATGACGAAGGTGTTTGGGTTTGTGATGACAGCTCTAGTCATTACTACCATAGTTATTATCACGGAGGAATATTTTATCCAACAAGAACAGCGTTACATGGAAGTAAATCTTATAAGAGCTATAAATCTTCTAGTAGCTTTTCAGGACATACTTCGTCTTCCTCAAAGAGCGGGTTTGGTAAGGGTTCGTCTGGAGGATTTGGTGGTTAATAATGGAAAATGTCAATTTACATGATTATCAGCAAAAACGAAAAGAAGTATATAAAAGATTACCAGACTTTTGGGCAGATTTACAAGATTCATATTATGCTTTATTAGATTATTATCCATTTACCAAAAGTGAAGTAGATGAAATTCATTCAATTACTGAGCAAATTGGAAAAATTTATGATAAGACGGCTCGTTTAATGAGACAGCTTCCAGATGATATTTTTTATATGTTAGGTTATTCAAAGGAAATTCTTCCGTTTTTACGTCATAAAACGATTGAAAGTGAAGGAATCATTAGAAGAATTGATCTTGCCTTCACAAAGGATGGTTGGAAACATTATGAATGTAATAGTGACACGCCAACTTTTATTATGGAAACACATCATGTTAATGGCTATATTACAGATTACTTCAATGTGAAAAATCCTAATGCTGAAAGTGAAATGAAATTATCTAACGTCATAAATCATGTCATAAATAAAAGTATTAAAGGTTTAGATGAACCGATGATTGTTTTTACAGCTCACGGAGAACATGAGGAAGACTGGAAGACAGTTAAGTATATTCAATCTCTATACAAAGGTAAGAGTCAATTGATTTCACTAGTAGACTTACAAATTATTGAAAATGATGGACTATATACACCTCAAGGGGAAAGAATACATATTCTTTACCGACAAACTTATCCAATTGAACATCTAGAGCTTGATCAATCTTCAGATGGGACAAAAATTGGATTGGCATTATTACAGCTTGTAATAGATGGGAAATTAATTATGTTCAATCCTATCTCATCATTTTTATTACAGTCTAAAGCTGTTCAAGCATTGATTTGGAACTTACATATAGAACAATCAGATGTTTTTACAGTTGAAGAACATGAAGTCATTAGCAATTATTTTCTACCAACTTTTTTAGAGCCAGATTATTTTATCGAACATAAACTTCCATATGTTGAGAAACCTGCATTTGGACGTGAAGGAGATTCGATTAAGATTTATGATGGTGAACATAGTCAGCAAAGTAATCAGAATAACTACTCTAATCAGGTGATGGTCTACCAACAATACTCGCCTTTACCTAAGCGTAAGGTTATGACTCCTGAAGGGGTGTTAAATTTACATGTATTAGTAGGTAGTTTTTTAATTAAGGAAGAATACGGTGCAATCGGCGTGCGTGCTGGAAATATCATTACTGGAAACGAAAGTTGCTTTTTACCAGTAGGGATTGTTGAAGAAGAAATTTAAATAAAGGGGATGAGATGTTAAATGGATAGTATTGTTAGTACATTGCAATATTTAGGATCAGGACTTATTCTTTTATTTATTGGATTTTTAGCGTTTACTTTTACAACTAAGATGAGTGAGCAAAAATTAATATTAGTTGATGGCAATATAGCCGTTGCATTAAAATTAGCAGGTAAATTAGTTGGATTAGCAATCGTTATTATGTCTGCAGCAAAATACTCAGTTAACTATGGGGACTTTATTATTTGGAGCCTAGTTGGCATTATAGCTCAAATGGTTACATATTGGATTGCCGAATTTGTAGTATTTCCGAAAATATCATTTGCTAAAAAGGTTGAAGAAGGTAATGTTGCCGTTGCAGCATTATTATTTACATTAAGCGTAACAGTAGGTTTATTGATTTCGGGTAGTATTTCATATTGATGACAAGAATGAGAATGCTATTTTGGCATTCTCTTTTTTAATTATTTGGCTAGATACGCAAAAAATTAAATTTAACTTTTATTGAAATTCTTTTAACTGTATGCTTATCTTATAAGCAATTAAAAAAATTACAATAAGTTTAAGTGTACTTTACTTTCACTTTAGAAGGAGGAAAAGCGTTGACTTTAGAAATTAAACAGCTTTCTAAAAAATTTGGAGATGCTATTGCAGTTAATCAATTGTCATTAACTTTGCCTAAAGGAAGAGTACTAGGATTATTAGGTAGGAATGGAGCGGGGAAAACGACCACTATTAAAATGTTGATAGGGCTACTTACCCCTACTAATGGAGAAATAAATTGGGAAGGTGCTCCTTTTAAAACGACTAAAGTTAAGGTCGGTTACTTACCAGAGGAAAGAGGTTTATTTACAAAAAGTAAGGTTGTTGATCAACTAAAGTACTTTGGAAAACTAGAAGGAATGTCTAACAAGGAAGTCGATAAAGAAATAACATACTGGTTAGATCGTTTGGAAATACCGCACTATCGAAATAAAAAGGCTGGAGAGCTTTCCAAAGGTAACCAACAAAAAATTCAACTAATTGTAACTTTATTACATAATCCTGAGTTCATTATTTTAGATGAGCCTTTTAGTGGACTAGATCCAGTTAATGCGGATTTAATGGCATCAATTATTACCGAAGAAATTGAAAAAGGGAAAACGGTAATATTATCGAGCCACCGCATGGATCAAGTGGAAGCATTTTGTGAACATGTTTGTATTTTAAAGAACGGAAATGTAGTCGCAGAAGGTAGTTTAAGTAGATTAAAAGAGGAATATGGTTATAGAAATTTAATTTTAGAAGATATAGAGCCTATTAAACAATTATTAGCTTCTAAAAATGTAAGTTATGAACAAAAGCATTCGGGAATTTACATAAAAGTGAAAAGTGATGAGGAAGCATTTACGATTTTAGATCATATAAAGTCGGAAATGGGTTCAATAAGGAAATTTCAATTATTAGAGCCGACACTAAATGATATCTTTATAGAGAGGGCGAGATAAATGAGAAAATTTAGTACGGTCTTTTTATTTCATTTACGTGAAGGCTTAATGGCAAAAGCAACGATGATTATGAGTGTAGTTTTATTTATTTTTGTCGTTGGGGTATTTGGAGTACAGAAATATATCGCGGGTACAGAAAAGACTAATAAGGATAAAGATAAAATTGTATTAATTAATCAGACGGTAAATTATCCTTTAGATCCTGCTAGTTTAAACAAAACACTTAAATCGGCTAAAATAGAGCAGGGAAATCCGGGTAATGAAATAGATGTAAAAAAACAAGTTGAGGATGGCTCAAAAGATGGATTAATTATCATCACTGAAAAGAACAATGTCCCGGCAATTCAATATACTTATAAAAAGTTCTCAAATAGTGATGTACTTTCAGTATTAAATATGACATTGCAACAAAATTACTTAACGAAAACTGCGCAAGACTTAAAATTATCACCCGACTCTGTAGCAATGTTATTGCAAAAAGTGGAAGTTAAAGAAGAAGTTCTAAAAAACCCTATGGCTACATTCGGAATTGCTTACTTTTTTGGCTTCTTACTATATATGTTTTTATTAATTTATGGAAACTCAATCGCTACTGGTATCGTTGCTGAAAAGTCTTCTAGAGTAATGGAAGTATTATTACCTAAAGTAAGTCCTGTCGTTACTCTATATGGAAGAGTCGTTGCAGTATTTTTTGTAGCCTGCGCACAATTAATTGTACTAGGATTAGGATTTCTATTTGCCAATTTATTAGGCTGGGTGAATACTAATGCGATATCTTTTTTTGGAATGAAAATAGATTTAGAGGCATTAGATAGTTCAACCATCATAGCTTTTGTAGTTTATTTCTTACTAGGTTATTTATTGTACGGATTACTTTACGCTGCAATTGGATCAGTCGTTTCTAGAACAGAAGAGCTTCAAATGGTTCTGATGCCACTTACAATATTAGTTGTAGCTGCATTCTTTATTAGTATTAATGCATTAATAAATCCAAACGGTACATTTATCCAAATTAGCTCTTACATTCCATTCTTTGCACCACTTGTAGCATTTTCTAGATTTGTAAGCGGAGAAATGAATTTTATAGAAATAAGTGCTAGTGTATTAATTTTACTCGTTTCAATTTTGATTTTAACTCGTGTTGCTAGCCGAATTTATGTTAATGGGGTCATGTATTACAGTGAAAAAGTAAAATTGAAAGATGTTGTTCGATTATTGAAAAGACAATAAAAAAAGAGATCTCTCAAGTCGTATTGCTGACTTAGGAGATCTATTTTTATTTCATCTTCACACAGTAAATCTGAAGTAACTCTTTTTTAAAAAATTGATTTTATGCTTCGAAATGAAATAGAAGCTGATTACTCAACTTAGTTTTAACTTTAATTCTTTCAAAGAACTAGTCTTTGATTTTTGAATTCACATTCTGCTGTAAAACTTCCAACTCTCCAATTACAATCTCCGAAACACGTTTATATCCTTTTGTATTATTCGGATGCATACTATCAATTAAATAATATTCACCGTTCATTCGATTCCAGCCAACATTAGAGTATAGGTCAATACAAGGCAATGAGTAAAAAGATGCTACATCTTTTACAGCTCGAGCGTAATCAGATGTTAAAAAACCGGCTTTATTTTTATCTTCATATTTTCCCTCGTGATATCTAGGTACAGGCGTCATAAGAATAATTCTGCAGTCTGGTAGCCTTAATTGTATTTTTTCAACCATCGAACACAAAGCACCAGTAAATGTAGATTCGTCTAAGTTAAGGTGTTTATTTGTTGGCAATCCATTTCCTAAAGGAATGTTTCTACCAAAGTCATTTGTCCCACCCATTATTGTTAATAACTGAGTAGTAAGTGGAATCGTAGCATTGATTCTTTGACTGTTACACATACTAGACAAAATTTCTGTTGTTCCTTTTGGCTGTATATCAGGTGGGTGACCTTTATAATTTCCATTTTTATCGATCCAAGCAATCGACCCATTTTCAGCTATAGTTGTTCCGCCAATCCCTCTATTCAGATGGGTCAAACCTAACTTTTCCGCTACAGCTGGTTGCCATCCGTTAGACGAAGTTATACTATCCCCATAGCTAACCCATTCTATTGATTTGTATTTAGTTATCATTTTACCTTTTACATAAGGCATATTTGCGAACAATTTATTACAAATGCGTTTTACATTCCATGATAATCTATTCATAGATATCACCCTTTTTACACATTTACTTTTTAAACATGTAAAGCGTTTTTTTTGCTCATGTAATTTTGCCACAAGGACCTTACAGTATTAACAGTTTATATGTGACCATTACTATATATTACATTAATCGAATTCTATTTAAAGTTTAGAACTAAAAGAAAACGCCCCTCTATTGTTATTTAAAATAAACAATAGGGGACGATTAGATTATCTACTAGTTAGTTGACTGATCCTGTGGTATTTTCTCAATTAAATTAGTATAGGAGTCTTGTATTCTCTTTGTTATTACTCCGGGTTTACCTAAACCAATAGAATAAGACTTTTCATCGAGTAAAACTGAAGTAACAGGTAAAATGTCCGAAACTGATGCAGTTGTAAAAGCTTCATCAGCATTTAAAAGATCATTGATTGAAAATGGATCTTCTTTTACTTCTATATTTTCTTTTTTGGCAATTTCAAGTACTACTTTTCGGGTAATACCATTAAGAATTAAATGATTTGCAGGATGGGTATAAAGAGTTGAGTTTTTTACGATAAAGACATTTGTTGCTGAACCCTCAGTAATGATTCCATCTCTATGCAAAATAGCTTCTTTTGCTCCCTTAGCAAAAGCTTCATTTTTTACTAAAACACTGCCCAATAAATTTAAACTTTTAATATCACAGCGGAGCCACCTAATGTCATTAGTTACATAAGCAGTAATTCCTTTATCCATTTGTTGTAATGGTCTTTGATCTTCTCTAACTGTATAGGCAATTAATTGAGGTTTTAAATTAGCTTCTTCTTGATAAATATGATTACGGTTCATTACACCTCTACTAATTTGAATATAAACATAGCCATTATCATAATCACAAGTGTTCATTAAATAAACTAAATCACTTTCAAGCTTTTTTAGATGCATTTTAAAGGGAATTAGTATTTTTTCACAGCTTTCCTTTAAACGAATTAAATGTGCATCGAGTTCAAAATAAGATTTATTGAAAAAAAGAATGACTTCGTAAACACCATCTCCAAATTGATAACCTCGATCTAATATATTTACATTTGCAGACTTTAAATCAACAATACGGTTGTTTAAAAGAACCTTTGTTTTCATCTATTCTTCACTCCCCGTTATCATAAAAGTCATTTTACTAATAAACATTTTTAATAATGAGTTTTTTTGTGATACATTCAATATATCATAAGTTTATTAAATATTTTGTAAAAAGGAGAGAGACAATGAAAATATTAATTTTAGGTGCTAGTGGACTAGTTGGTAAAGCTTTAATAAAAGAATTATCTCCTGATCATGATGTATATGGAACATTTAATCAAACGGAATTAGAATTAACAGTTGATCATCAATTACAATGGGATATCAATGATTCAGAGAAAATTTTGAATTGGATTGATCGTATTTGCCCGGATGTTATCGTTTCTTGTTTACGAGGTGATTTTATCGTTCAATTCGAAGCTCATGCTAGAATTGTAGAAAAGATAAAATCAACACCGACTAGATTATTATTTTGTTCTACAACAAATGTTTTTGATGGAGACGTAACAAAGCATCATGCTGAAACTGATCCTCCTGTTGCTGAGTCGGATTATGGACAATTTAAAATAAAGTGTGAAGAGCTTATTAAGAACGAGCTTGGAGAGCGTGGAGTAATTTTAAGATTACCAATGGTTTGGGGAAAACAATCTCCGAGGTTAAAAGAAATAAAGAATAAAATAGAAAATGGGCAAGAGATTGAAGCCTACGACAATATATATTTAAATCATGCCATTGATACAGGGATAGCAAGCCAAGTAAAACAAATTATCGCAAATGATCTAAAAGGTATTTTTCATTTAGCGACTACTGATATTGACTCACAATATGCATTTATTTGGAAACTTGTAAAAGACTTATCGCCAGAGGGAAAAGTTAAATCGTTAACACTTGAGAATTATGATAAATATAATTTTGGGTTATTAATTAATCGCACTGATCTAGAATCAGGTTTTTACTATGATAATGGAATACTACTTGATCAACTAGTTAAATAATTTCATAAAAAATAAGAAAACAACTGGTGATTAAATATTCTTAATATTTTGATTGTATAGCTGAAATTTGTAACATATACTAATTTTAGTATGAACATACTTTTAAAATACTGGTGGTGAATGGTATGGAGGAACTAAGTGTAAAGCCTTGGGTGAGTCAGTATCCAGAGCAAATACCAACAGCATTAGATGATCACTTTGAAATACTACCAAACTATTTAAAGCAGACAGCTTCGAAATATCCAACTAAGAAAGCGCTTAATTTTCTTGGGAAATCGATGACTTTTAACGAAATTTATATTCAGTCTTTAAGATTTGCAAATTTTTTAAGGAATTTAGGAATTAAAAAAGGTGATCGGGTTGCAATCATGCTTCCAAATTGTCCACAAGCAGTGATTGCATATTATGGAATTCTATTTGCAGAAGCAATAATTGTCCAAACAAATCCGCTCTATACTGAACGTGAGCTTGAACATCAAATGAATGATAGTGGTGCAACGGCTATTATTTGTTTAGATTTATTAATTAATAGAGTGTGCGAAGTAAAGAAAACTACAAAGCTTCAACACATTTTTGTTACTGGGATTAAAGACTATTTACCGTTTATTAAAAGGATATTATATCCTTTTTCAAAACAACCAAAGGCTCCGGAGATACCAAAAGATCATTCAATCCATGAATTTAATTTTATTATGAACATATCTGCACCAATTGAACATGAGCCAACAAATAGTAATGTAGACGATATAGCAATACTGCAATATACGGGTGGAACTACCGGCTTTCCAAAAGGTGTAATGCTTACGCATAAAAACTTAGCATCTAATACATTAATGGCCGAAAAATGGTTATATAAAAGCAAGAAGGGCCAAGAGAAAATTTTAACTGTCTTGCCATTTTTCCACGTATATGGAATGACTACTTGTATGAATTTATCGATAATGTGTGCATATGAAATGATAATCGTTCCAAGATTTGATGCAACTCAAATGCTTGAAGCGATAAATAAGTATCGTCCTACATTGTTTCCAGGTGCACCAACCATGTATATTGCACTATTAAATCATCCAGAATTAAAGAAGAATGATATTTCATGTATTCATGCGTGCTTAAGCGGATCCGCAGCATTACCTGTAGAAGTTCAAGAGCAGTTTGAAAAGGTGACAGGTGGGAAATTAGTTGAGGGCTACGGGTTATCAGAGGCTTCTCCAGTGACACATAGTAATTTCCTTTGGGATAAACGAGTGACTGGGAGTATTGGCGTTCCATGGCCAAGTACAGATGCTAAAATCGTTTCCCTAGAAACAGGAGAAGAGCTACCTCCACGTGAAATTGGTGAATTAATTGTTTCAGGACCACAAGTTATGAAAGGCTATTGGAATCGTCCTGAAGAAACTGCTGCCACTTTAAAAGATGGATGGTTATATACAGGTGATTTAGGTTATATGGATGAGGAAGGCTTCTTTTATATTGTTGATCGTAAGAAAGATATGATTAACGCAGGAGGATTTAATGTTTATCCTAGAGATATAGAGGAAGTATTATATGAACATGAGGCTATTAAAGAAGCGGTTGTAGTTGGAATTCCAGATGACTATCGTGGAGAAACAGTTAAAGCGTATGTTGTATTAAAAGAAGGTAAATCGGTAACTGAGGATGAATTAGATGATTTTTGCCGAAAATATTTAGCAGCATACAAAGTTCCGAGAGTTTATGAATTTAGAACAGATTTACCGAAGACGATGATTGGTAAAATATTAAGAAGAACATTGCTTGAAGAAGAAGAGCAAAAGAATAGTAAAACAGAAGATTCCGATGAAAATTTAATATAAATTCAATTGAGGGATGATCAACAGAACATCCCTCAATTGAATTTATTTATAAATACCTTTGATTTTTTTTTGAGGAACAAATTATTAAAGGACAATTGACAATTTTCTGATAAATTTGTATTATGAGAATATGAATGATTATTCATTCACTGTATGAAGGGGTATATAAAGATGAAAAGAGATAAACCAAAATATAAACAAATAATTGATGCTGCAGTTGTTGTAATTGCTGAAAATGGTTACCACCAAGCGCAAGTTTCTAAGATTGCAAAGCAGGCTGGAGTAGCTGATGGAACAATCTATTTGTATTTTAAAAATAAAGAATCAATCCTAATTTCGTTGTTCGAAGAGAAGATGGGAAATTTTACTGAAAAAATTCGTGAAAAAATTGAAGGTAAACCCGATTCTATATCGAAATTATTAATGTTGGTGAAAACTCACTTTTATGAAATGTCTAAAGATTCACATTTAGCAATCGTTATGCAATTGGAAGTAAGACAAACAAATATTGACCTTAGATTAAAAATAAACGAGGTACTGAAAGAGTATCTCCATATTATAGATTCTATTTTAATTGATGGGGTAAATAGCGGTTTGTTTGACAAGCAATTAGATATACGTACAGCTAGACAAATGATTTTTGGGACGATTGATGAAGTGATGACTCATTGGGTAATGACAGGTCAAAAGCAAGATCTAGAGTCAAAAGCTGAAAAAGTTCACCAATTATTAATAAGAGGATGCGGGTACCAAAATTAACGTTCTAGTACACTTCAAAAATAAGGAGGAATAGTTGTGAGTTTAATTCAATGTAAAATATCCGACGGTATTGCATTTCTAACAATTCAACATCCACCAGCAAATGCTATGTCTTCGGTAGTATTTGCTGATTTAGTTAAGCGTTTAGATGAATTAGAAAATAACGATGATGTAAGCGTTTTAGTTGTCCATGGAGAAGGTAAATTTTTCTCTGCAGGTGCAGATATAAAAGAGTTTACTTCATTCAAAAATGCAGAAGATGCAGCTGCTGTAGCTAGAAGAGGTCAATTAGTATTTGATCGTGTTGAAAATTATTCTAAGCCAATTATCGCAGCAATTCATGGTGCTGCATTAGGTGGCGGATTAGAATTTGCGATGAGCTGCCATATCCGAGTTGTTGCAGAAAATGCAAAACTTGGTTTACCTGAATTAAACTTGGGAATCATTCCTGGTTTTGCTGGGACACAACGATTACCTCGTTATATTGGAAAAGATAAAGCATTAGTAATGCTTGCTACTTCTGAACCAATTTCTGGTGTTGAAGCTGGTAAAATTGGATTAGCTACAATTGTAGTTCCAGAAGATAGTTTATTAGTAGAAGCGACAGCCTTGGCTGCTAAAATAGCAAGAAAAAGTATGCAATCAATTGAATATGTTCTACAACTACTATCTTCAACAAGAACTGAATCTTATCATGAAGCGGTTGAAGAAGAGTCTAAATTATTTGGAGAAATTTTTACAACTGAAAATGCAAAAGAGGGTATTTCGGCATTTTTAGAAAAAAGGAAACCAGTGTTTAATAAATAAGTAGTTTAATATTTTAAAAAAATAGATGTAGTTACAATTCCTAGGAGGGTATAACAATGAACATTTATGTACTATTAAAAAGAACATTCGATACTGAAGAGAAAATTACAATTTCAAATGGTGCAATCCAAGAGGATGGCGCTGAATTTATTATAAATCCTTATGATGAGTATGCAGTTGAAGAAGCAATTCAAATCCGTGACGCTCACGGCGGCGAAGTAACAGTAGTAACAGTTGGTAACGAAGATAGCGAAAAAGAACTACGTACAGCACTAGCAATGGGTGCTGATAAAGCCGTGTTAATTAATGTTGAAGATGATGTGACAAATGCTGACCAATATACAACATCTAAACTAATTGCAAAATACTTAGAGGATAAAGACCCTTCAATTATCTTAGCTGGTAATGTAGCAATTGATGGTGGTACTGGTCAAGTAGGTCCACGTGTTGCTGAATTATTAAACATTCCTTACGTAACGACAATTACAAAAATTGAAATTAGTGGTACAACAGCTACAATCGAACGTGATGTAGAAGGCGACACAGAAATCATTGAAACATCTTTACCATTATTAATTACTGCTCAACAAGGTTTAAACGAGCCAAGATACCCATCTTTACCAGGGATCATGAAAGCTAAGAAAAAACCTTTAGACGAGTTAGAATTAGATGATTTAGATCTAGAAGAAGATGAAGTTGAAGCAAAAACAAAAACAATTGAAATTTACCTTCCTGCGAAAAAAGAAGGCGGTAAAGTTTTAGCTGGTGAATTACAAGACCAAGTTAAAGAACTAGTTTCATTATTACGTTCTGAGGCAAAAGTAATTTAATTTAATTGAATATGGGAACAGACTAATAGATTAATATCGTAATCGAAAATTTTGGAGGGAAATAACATGTCACGTAAAGTATTAGTATTAGGCGAAGTTCGTGAAGGTTCATTACGAAATGTTTCATTTGAGGCAGTAGGTGCTGCTAAAACAGTTGCTGAGGGCGGAGAAGTAGTTGCTGTATTAGTAGGTAAATCAGTAAGTGCATTAGCTACTGAAATGATTCAATACGGTGCAGACCGTGCGATCGTTGTAGAAGATGAAAAATTAGCATCTTATACTTCTGACGGATATTCTCAAGCATTATTAGCTGTTATTGACCAAGAAAAGCCAGAAGGTCTTGTATTCGGCCATACTGCTTTAGGAAAAGATTTATCACCAAAGCTTGCTGCTCGCTTACAAAGCGGACTAATTTCAGACGTTACAACAATTGAAGTAGCAGGTGGAAATATCGTTTTCACTCGTCCAATTTACTCAGGTAAAGCATTCGAGAAAAAAGTTATGGTAGATCCATTTATTTTTGCGACAATTCGTCCAAACAATATTACAGCATTAGAAAAAGACGCTACTCGTAGTGGTGATGTGGCAACTGTTTCAGTTGAAATTAAAGACTTACGTTTAATCGTAAAAGACGTTGTACGTAAAGCTAGTGAAGGCGTAGACCTTTCTGAAGCTAAAATTATTGTTGCTGGTGGCCGTGGAGTTAAGAGTGAAAATGGATTTAACCCATTAAAAGAATTAGCAACAGTATTAGGAGCTGCTGTAGGTGCATCTCGTGGCGCATGTGATGCTAACTACTGTGATTACTCTTTACAAATTGGCCAAACTGGTAAAGTTGTAACACCTGATTTATACATCGCATGTGGTATCTCAGGAGCAATTCAACATTTAGCTGGTATGTCTAACTCTAAAGTAATCGTTGCAATTAACAAAGATCCAGAAGCGAACATCTTTAAAGTAGCTGATTATGGAATTGTTGGTGACTTATTCGATGTTTTACCATTATTAACTGAAGAATTTAAAGCGGTATTAGTTAACTCTTAATCTCGCTGTAAAATGAAGGTGTCCCTAATTTTTTAGGGGGCCTTCTTTTTTTATGGTTGGGAATCTGGAGTTAGATTGGTTAGGGGAATTAGAAGTAGAGCATGGGAATAAGAAGGTGGAATGTAAAAATAGGGCAACGCAATTACAAAGGTAGAATCGCAAATAAAAACTGTGTAACGCAAATAAAAATGAGAAATCGCAATTAAAATATGAAATTACCCATACTGGTTAGGGTATTACAGCCTATTTTCGTATAAAAGCAGATACTTTCGAATGAAAAATTAAGAGATATCCTTACATTTCTTTCGAATTAGTTAAAAAAATGGATAAATAGTTGTAATTCGGTATCCAAAGAACAATATTTTCAACTACAATGAAAAACTTCACTAATATACCCCCGTTTATGTTTTTCGCACGACGTTAATCATCAAAAGGTTAACAATTTCTTTCTATTTCATCCGTGTATTTTGTTTTTTTTTTCAATAAAAAAAGAGGAGTCATTTGTCAGTTACTCTGACTTTTTGAACACCTCCTTTTATAGTTCTTCTATTTTACAAGCCATTGCCACTACATCCTAACAATGACTGATCCACCGCCAGATGTTACTACTTGTTTTTGGTTTTGCTCAAGTTGTCTAAGTAATTCATTGTTTGCTTCGATTGCTTTTACAAGGTTAGTAATTTGATTTTCAAGATTCATAAACATTTGCATAACCGTTTGATGATCAGTTTGAACGTGACCTTGAACGCCATTTCTCATAGGATGTTGCGGGTGGTGATGAGGGGGTGAATTCCAAAATGGATGATGCATATTTTAACCTCCAATTTCTAGACCAATGTACTATATAGTACGTCTAATTTATTGTAAGAGTTCGCCTATTTTAAATAGTTCAGGATTTATTGCGAATTAATATATAGGAAAGAAGTGAGTCGATTTTAAAAACTGGGGTACTTGCTATCTATGAGGGCATGGGTGAACAAAAAAAAGTAACCCCCTTTAAAGGATTACTTAGTAAATTAAGAAATAGCTTTGTTTATTTTGCTTTTTTCGTATAGTAATTCGTGGCGTTTTTCAATTTTTCTTTCAATCTTCTCAATTTCTTCTTTGTTGTGCAATAAAGATTGTTTATTCTCATTAACTAATTGGTTAAACGTTTTACGAAAAGGTTTTCTCATGACTGCCACTCCTAACGTTAAATTTTTTGAATATTATTATTATATTCAATAATATATTAACATAAAAATCTGACATTTCCCAAGTAAGATTTTACAAAATTGTGACAAATGTAATGAGTGATTCGATTACTTATGGACTAGTTCAATAATCTTAATGAGTTATATGGTAGTGGTAGTCGTTTTTTAACATTTACGAATAAAGTTTTTCATATACTTCAACTTCAATTCCATCTGCATTTGTTCTATTTTCAACATATGTAAATCCTTGAGATTGCCAAAATGATTTAGCTTGCTGGTTACTCAGCAGTACACCTAAACGTAATCCGTGAATACTTCTTTTTAATAGTAGCTCTTCAAATAATAAAAATGCGTTTGTTCCGAATCCATAACCTTGGTAATCATTATGTATCATTAATAGCCCTAGCCAAGGAAAACCATCTTTTGGATTAAGTTTTAAAAAATCAACCAATCCTATATATGTATCATCTAGCTTTATAAAATAAGTTTCCGTTTGTGTTGAGGAATCAAAATACTCATTCATCAGTTCTTCTTTCGTTCTAGTTAGTCGACCGTTTTCCATTAAATTGTAACTTTGATTAGAATTTGTAATTTCTTCGATTACTTCTATTAAGTCTTGTGTAATTTTTTCAAATGTTATCATTTTTTTTTTAGTCCTTTCACTGGTATATCAACAATTTGTTTGGTTATAGTAAGTTTGAGCAAATTAATAGAAAATGCTAATTCTCATATGGTATACTTTCTTTAAAATTATAACAAATTATGTCAATCATCATATTTTACTTTATAGATTGGCAATAGGAGGAAATATAAATGGCAATTGTTAACGCAACAAACGCAACGTTCGCAGAAGAAACAAAAGAAGGTGTAGTACTAGTTGATTTTTGGGCAACTTGGTGTGGGCCTTGTAAAATGATCGCTCCTGTATTAGAAGAATTAGCTTCTGAATATGGTGATAAAGTTAAAATCGTAAAAGTTGATGTTGATGAAAATCAAGAAACAGCTGCTAAATTTGAAGTTATGAGCATTCCATCATTATTCGTTCTTAAAGACGGCGAAGTAGTTGATAAAACTTTAGGTTTCAAACCAAAAGAAGCTTTAGAAGAATTAATTACTCCACATATCGGTTAATAATAATTTGTAAGAAATGCACTCATAATATGAGTGCATTTCTTTTTTTTTGCACAGTTTTTCTTCTTTATAATATTTAATTAAAAATAGAGTCATTTGGCAAAATACGATGGAGTTTATTTATTACTGAAATGAAATGGTTTTCATTTATAAGACCAAGTTTAACCTTTAGATTTTGTTAAAAATTTCTAATGTAAATAGGATTGACTATTTTTCTGTCACGTTTTATATTTAATAAGCATTAATATTTAACAGGCATTAAATATTTATTCGGATTAATTGTTAAAGGAGGTTAATATTCTTGGGGAACAAAAATGAGTACATTGAACGGATTCAGACCGCGCTTCATTCTGCTATTCACAAAATGCAACCAAAGGTGACAGAAAGTATGAATAGTCATGGAGTAACAGCTACTCAATTTTTTGTTTTGATGTACTTACGAAAAAATGAGAGCTGTAAAATATCTGAAATCGCGGAAATGATGGGTGTAAAACCTAGTGCGGTATCCTTTATGATTGATCGACTTGAACATAATAATTTTGTTTATAGAGAACATGATAAAAAAGACCGTCGAGTTGTAAATATTATGCTAAGTGAGGAAGGTATAAAAAAATTAGAAGCCGTGCTTAAAGATCGAAAAGAGATTTTTGAAGGCATCTTATTTAACCTTTCTGATGAAGAGCTTTTACAATTTGCAAAGATTACAGAAAAGCTTGCTAACGCAGCGGCTGATATATAGAAAATTTTTACAAAATACTTTTTTGTATTAGTTATTATAAAAAGAAAAAAGATAGTGGAGAGAAGGGAGAAATATATTTTGAGTACAAATACAGTTATTCAAAAAGATAATAATCGTAAACTATTGCTAATTGGTCTTATTATAGCAATGTTTTTCTCGGCATTAGATGGTACGATTGTTGGTACTGCAATGCCTAAAATTGTAGGAGACCTTGGTGGTTTAAGTATGATGACTTGGCTTACAACAGCATACTTATTAACTTCAACTACTGTTGTGCCGATCGCTGGTAAATTAGCCGACTTATTAGGTCGTAGAAGTGTATACATTGCAGGTTTAGTTATATTCATGGCAGCTTCTGCTTTATGTGGTATTGCACATAATATGACAGAATTAATCATTTACCGTGGTATTCAAGGTATCGGTGGCGGTGTAATGATGCCGATGGCGATGATTGTAATCGGGGATTTATTTACAGGTAAAGAACGTGCGAAATTCCAAGGGGTTTTCGGTGGTATTTACGGTTTAGCGTCAGTAATTGGTCCACAAATTGGTGGTTGGATTGTTGACTCATTAAACTGGAAATGGGTTTTCTACATTAACCTTCCTGTAGGGATTATTGCAACAATTTTTATTGCTTTAGGATTAAAAGGTCGTAAAAATTCTGGTCCAATCAATTTCGATATTGCTGGTATGTTTACGATGATCATTGGGGTTGTAAGTTTACTACTTGCTTTAAGTCTAGGCGGAGTTAAGTATGATTGGAATTCTTGGCAAGTCATTGGTTTATTTGTTTTAGCAGTGGTTGGAATCGTTAGCTTCGTTATTGTAGAAAATAAAGCTAAAGAGCCAATTTTACCAATGCATTTATTCAAGAATAGAACTTTCGTAACATTAAACTTAATTGGTTTCTTTATGACAATCGCGATGTTTGGCGCAATTATGTTTGTACCATTCTTCATGCAAGGTATTGTTGGAACAAGTGCAACTCAATCGGGAACTATTATGACGCCGATGATGGTTACTATGATTATTGCAAGTATTATCGGTGGTCAGGTTGTATTTAAAGTTGGGATAAAGCCACAAATTATTACAGGTATGTTCGTAATCGCATTAGGTTTATACCTACTAACAACTTTAGATATGCATTCAAGTAAAACAATTGCAACAATTTTTATGGGAGTTATGGGTCTTGGTATTGGTTTAGTAATGCCGACAATTACACTAGCTCTACAAGAAGTTTTCGATAAGAAAGAATTAGGGATCGTTACATCTTCAAGCCAATTCTTCCGTTCAATCGGTGGAACATTTGGAGCTACTGTTTTAGGTGCTGTAATGAACAGTAAATCAGGAACACTTTTAAATCATGATTTAGTTCCATTTTTAAATAAATTACCAGCACAAGCAGCTCCATTAGTAGACAAATTTAAAGACATGATTAATACAACACCTCAATCTGTATTTACAATGTTATTTAATGCGGATGCTAAAAAAATAATTCCTAAACCAATCCTAGAAGGAATGTTACCAATCATTAAAACATCTTTAATGGATTCTTTACACCAAGTATTCTTTGTAGGTTTAGGATTCATTTTAATTGGTGCAGTCGTAACTTTATTCCTAAAACCAATTAAATTAACGAATAGAAAAGCTGGAGACAATGAAAATAAAGAAGAACAAGTTAAAGTTGAAACTGCGACTTCTTAATTTCACAAGCTAAATAAAATAAAAAACCATCTAGATTGTGGTTCACTACAATCTAGATGGTTTTTGTTTTTCATAAAATCTATATTTAAGGCACTAACCAAACATTAAATAGCCATTGAAACTTTTTCTCTTCGCTTTTTCATTTTTCTTTTATTTCGCCACAAAATCCAAGATAAAGTCAGTCCAGTTCCAGTAAGAATAAAAAGACCGATTCCACTTATTAAACCAATAATACCGGTATGTAAGCTTTTTACTGAAAAGGCTGATTGCTCAGGTCTATTTTGAAAATTTGGGAATTGAGTATTGTTTCCAGTTTGTCCATTTTGAGAAGTTGTGTTGTCACCGTTTTGTGAATTAGATTGTTGATTTCCATTAAACTGGCCACCTGAAGGGAATTGACCGTCTTGCATAGAAAATCTACCTCTTTCCTCGCCTCCTTTATTAAAGTATAGGATTATTCCAGTTGTTGATTCGATTAGTAAGAAAACCGAAACAATAACACCAATCCAAAAATGAATCGCTCGAACTTTTTTCATTTAGTATTCTCCTCTTCTTAATTACTATTGAAATTAAAGTTATAATAGAAAGCTTAATTTTTTCTTAATTATATTAAAGTATTTTCAGTTTTTAACGATGGAGATTATAATATTAAGTGTACAAATGCACGGAAGGGGGTTTGACATTGAATAATCATTTAAAAGAAAAGTTGGCGCTATTACCAGATCAACCTGGATGCTATTTAATGAAAGACGTTCAGGGGACAATTATCTATGTAGGAAAAGCCAAAGTATTAAAAAATAGAGTTAGGTCATATTTTACAGGATCTCATGATGGTAAAACGTATCGTTTAGTTCAAGAAATCACTGATTTTGAATATATTGTGACTTCTTCAAATATGGAAGCATTAATTCTTGAAATGAATTTGATTAAGAAATATGATCCCAAATATAACATCATGCTAAAGGATGATAAATCATACCCCTTTATTAAAATTACTGCTGAAAAACATCCGCGTTTATTAATTACGCGTAATGTGAAGAAGGATAAAGGAAAATATTTTGGACCTTTTCCTAATGCTACTGCTGCAAATGAAACGAAAAAATTATTAGATCGTTTATATCCATTGCGAAAATGTACTTCATTACCTGATAAGGTTTGTTTGTATTATCATATTGGTCAATGTCTTGCGCCTTGCGTAAAAGAAGTAACCGATCAACAGAACCAAGAAATAGTAAATGAAATTGTTCGTTTTCTAAATGGTGGTGAAGATCAAATTCGAAAAGAGCTTGAGGCAAAAATGTTAGCAGCATCGGAGCAATTAGATTTCGAGCGAGCGAAAGAATACCGAGATCAAATTGTGTCAATTGAAGCAACGATGGAAAAGCAGAAAATGATGAATAGTGATTTGGTTGATCGAGATGTGTTTGGATATGCAGTGGACAAAGGATGGATGTGTGTTCAAGTTTTCTTTGTTCGAAGTGGAAAATTAATTGAGCGAGATGTGTCTTATTTTCCAATTTTCGATGAGCCAGAGGAAGAGTTCCTTTCATTTATAGGACAATTTTATGAAAAACCTCATAATATAAAGCCGAAAGAATTATTCGTACCGGATAAAGTTGATACTGAAATTTTAAAAGAATTACTGAAAGTTCCTGTTCTACAACCAAAAAGAGGACAAAAAAAGGAATTAGTTGTATTAGCAAATAAAAATGCCAAAATTGGTCTCGGTGAAAAATTTAAATTAATCGAGCGTGACGAAGAAAGAACAGTTAAAGCAATTGAAAAACTAGGTGAAATATTAAATATTGAAACTCCTTATCGAATCGAGGCATTCGATAATTCAAATATTCAAGGTACGAATCCTGTTTCAGCAATGATTGTATTTATAGATGGAAAACCGTCAAAAAAAGATTATCGAAAATATAAAATTAAAACTGTAGTTGGACCAGATGATTATGATTCAATGCGTGAAGTTGTAAGGAGAAGATATTCTAGAGCATTAAAAGAAAATCTACCTTTACCAAACTTAATTATCGTCGATGGAGGTAAAGGACATTTAGCTGCAGTAGAGGATGTACTTCAAAATGAATTAGGTTTATTCGTTCCAACCGCAGGACTTGTTAAGGACGAAAAACACCGAACTTCAGAGTTATTAATTGGGCAGCCACCTCAAATTGTACAATTAGGAAGACAAAGCCAAGAATTCTTTTTACTCCAAAGAATTCAAGACGAGGTGCACAGATTTGCGATTGAATTTTACCGTCAGTTGCATAGTAAATCGATGGTTCAATCTGCATTAGATGGTATTCCAGGTGTCGGTGGTACTAGAAAAAAAGCCTTACTTAAATATTTTGGATCTGTTAAAAAAATAAAAGAAGCAACAATTGATGAATTAATAGCAGCGAAAATACCAAAAAATGTTGCAGAAGGAATCTATCAATTTTTCCATAATGAGTGATATTTAGATTCTTCCAATATTTTTATCTTGACACTATTTTCAAAATAATTTATATTTTAGTTAAAATTAAATGATTTTCTCTCGTAATAGAGGTGCAAAACCTAAGAGTATGCTGTCATAGACGTGTGGCGTTGTAATGGACAGTTGAAAGGATGTTTTGCCGAAACAAAAGGAATCCACAATTCATTTTGTTGGGACTGCATTTAAGAAATGTAGTACTGTCGCATAATAATTATGCGGGGAGCTATTGAAGAGATGTTGATGATTTGTCTATTTTATTTATTGTAAATTAGGCGCGTGAACATTGCTTCACGCGCTTTTTTGTATTCTTTTTTAAGTTAACAAAGTGAGGATGAGAAAAATGGGAATTATTGTTCAGAAATTCGGTGGTACTTCAGTAGGCTCAATTGAACGAATACAGCATGTTGCTGAAACAGTAACCAAATCTTACAAAGAAGGAAACCAAGTCGTTACAGTTGTTTCAGCTATGGGACATCATACTGACGAACTTGTTAGTCTAGCAACACAAATTAGTCCACAAAACAATAAGCGCGAATTAGATATGCTACTTACAACAGGTGAACAAGTTACTATTTCATTACTTGCAATGGCAATCCAAGCTAAAGGGTTTAAAGCCATTTCACTAACAGGTTGGCAAGCAGGTATTCAGACTGAATCTGTACATGGTAATGCTCGAATAGAAACGATTCATACTGAAAAAATTCAACAATTGCTTGATGAAGGTTATATCGTAATCGTAGCCGGTTTCCAAGGCTTAAGTGAAAATAATGAAATTACAACGCTTGGCCGCGGTGGTTCAGATACTACAGCAGTAGCTTTAGCAGCAGCTTTAAACGCAGAACGTTGTGATATTTATACTGATGTATTAGGAGTTTATACGACGGATCCTAGAGTTGAACCAAATGCATCGAAACTAAGCCGTGTCTCGTATGATGAAATGTTAGAACTTGCAGCTTTAGGAGCAGCTGTTTTACATCCAAGAGCAGTTGAATTCGCAAAAAATTATAATTTAGTCATTCAAGTACGATCAAGTCAACATGATGAAATCGGTACATTTATTGGGGAGGAACAAGAAATGGAACAACAATCAGTCGTAAGAGGAATCGCATTCGAGTCTAATGTAACAAGAATGACTTTAAACGGTTTAAATAATCATGTAGATTTATTACCTAAAATCTTTACTTTATTAGCAACTGAAGGTATTGATGTTGATATTATTATTCAAAGTGTAACATCTGATAATTTAGTAAACCTTTCATTTTCAATTAAATCAGAAAATATGTTGGAAGCAATTACAGTCCTAGAATCAAAGAAAGAATTTTTAGGTTATCGTTCATTTGATTTTGAAAGCGAACTTGCTAAAGTCTCAATTGTTGGTAGTGGAATGGTTTCAAATCCAGGTGTAGCTGCGAAAATGTTTAAATTTTTAGCTGACAGTGATATTCCGGTAAAAATGGTTAGTACATCAGAAATCAAAGTGTCAACTGTTGTACCTAAATCAAAATTACAAGAAGCAGTACATGCGCTTCATGAAGGATATGAATTAAATCGTATTAATGAAGAAGTAGCAGTAGAAAATTAAATAGTAAATAAAAACCCTTTTAGGCAAACCAATCTTTCTTTAAAACGGCTAAATAGTGATTTTAACAAAATAATCACTATAATCATTTAAAGCCATAGAGTATTGAGAGGACGCATAAAAGGGTTTTTTTGTAACTAAATCGAATAAATTAAGTAAATATTCTGTAAATTAAGAAAGGGTGTCGAATGGTCGAATTGAATAGTAGGAGGTATTAATAATGATGCATAGTTTAATTTTGTACGGATATGGAGAAATTGTGCTACAGCTAGTGCTATTAATACTCACCATTTTGATTTTTGTTTTTATTTGTTTATTTTTCATTAATTATATTATTAAAGGAGTTAAACGTAAAAACGAAGTAAGTATCGAGGAAGAGATTATGTGCAGGAAAAGTGAGGAAGGCCAGGGAATAGGGAATTCAGAATAAAGGTAGTGTAATAAGGAGTTAAAAGTTTGTAGGGGTAGATGAGGGGGATTTGGTGTTTTTTTGTAAAAAAAGTAACCACAAGGAAAAATGCCTTGTGGTTATTTTTATCTTTTTGTAATTGGATCTTTTAAATCCCATTTTACTTGGAATTTTACTTTGTGGCCTCTTTTACTTTGTTCTTCATATGTTTCAGCAATAACGTCTATTTGCTGTTCAATTTGCATCGCTAGAAATCCTGCTTCTAATTGGTAAGAAACGTTCTTTTTATGCTCATTTCTGTATGTAATTAACTCAGACGATAATGTTAAATGAACTTCTTGCTTCTTTTCTTCTTCAACAGTAAGAGTACCCCATCCTGCTCTTTCAAAGAACTCGATAATTTCTTCAAATGTCGCTAAAGGATATTTTCTGGCAATCATTTTACCCGCCCAATATAAAATATCATTTTGATCTTTTCCTAGTAAATTGTTTAATAGATCATCGCGTATAAGTTCATAGCCAAAACCAGAAATATTTCCCGGAATATTTATATCTTCAATTTCAATGTCGTTCGTCATGGTCGGATAACAACTCCTCTTCCTAAAAAAACATGTTTTTATTATATACAAAATTCAATAAGAAAAACAATATTTGGAAACGTTGATAGTAATAATTGGAAGGCTCTATACAGTACAGATAAACAAACTAAATGAGAAGTTTTTTCAGTAAAGAAAAATGTACGCGTTTTCTTGACCTGCTATATTATCAGGAGTAAAATGGTTTGTAGATAAATGTCATAAAAATTTCGACTTTTTATGCAGTAATACTTTTTATTATTTTTTAAGAATAATAGAAGAATTAAATTTTCATGTGCACAAACTAAAGGGGGCAGGGGTTTACATGAGCAACAAGAATGGAAGGGAGTTTTTCTTTAGAAAACTTCATTCATTGCTAGGAGTTATACCAGTTGGAATCTTTTTAACACAGCACTTAGTTGTCAATCATTTTGCGACAAATGGAGCATCATCATTCAACAAAGCTGCAGAATTTATGGCGAATTTACCATTCCGCTATTTTTTAGAAATTTTTGTAATTTTCTTACCAATTTTATACCATGCGGTTTATGGACTTTACATCGCATTCACAGGTACTAGCAATGTTAAAAATTATGGATATTTACGTAACTGGTTATATTTATTCCAACGTATTTCTGGCGTAATTACTCTAATTTTTATTACTTGGCACGTGTGGCAAACACGTATTGCTGCTCAAATGGGAGCAACAGTTGACTATAATATGATGGCTGATATTTTCACTTCAAAATTTATGTTAGTTTTCTATATAGTAGGTGTAATTTCAACAATTTTCCACTTTGCTAATGGATTATGGTCGTTCTTCGTATCTTGGGGAATCACTGTAACACCTAGATCACAACGTATTTCAACATATGTTACATTAGGTGTTTTCGTTTTATTAACATTCGTTGGGTTACGTGCTATCTTTGCATTCATTGATCCAACACTAGCGAACTTGTAAGGAGAGATATAGTCATGAGTGGGAAAATAATTATCGTCGGTGGCGGACTAGCTGGTCTTATGGCAACAATTAAAGCCGCTGAAGCTGGTACAAAAGTAGATTTATTCTCATTAGTTCCTGTAAAACGTTCACATTCTGTATGTGCTCAAGGTGGAATTAATGGGGCTGTTAATACAAAAGGTGAAGGTGACTCTCCATGGGAGCACTTTGATGATACAATTTATGGTGGGGATTTCTTAGCAAACCAACCACCAGTAAAAGCGATGGCAGAAGCAGCACCTGGTATCATTCATATGATGGACCGTATGGGTGTAATGTTCAACCGTACGCCTGAAGGATTATTAGACTTCCGTCGTTTCGGTGGAACGCAACATCACCGTACAGCATTTGCTGGTGCTACGACTGGGCAACAATTATTATACGCATTAGATGAGCAAGTTCGTCGTTACGAATCTGAAGGTCTTGTTCAAAAGTATGAAGGCTGGGAATTTTTAAGAGTTGCTGTTGATGATGAAGGCGTTTGTCGAGGAATCGTTGGACAAAACTTAACATCTATGGAAATTGTAAGTTTCCCTGCGGATGCTGTAATTATGGCATCTGGTGGCCCTGGAATTATCTTTGGTAAAACTACAAACTCAATTATCAATACTGGTTCAGCTGCTGCAGCTGTATATCGCCAAGGTGCGATTTACTCAAATGGTGAATTTATTCAAATCCATCCAACTGCAATTCCTGGAGATGATAAAAACCGTTTAATGAGTGAAAGTGCTCGTGGTGAAGGTGGACGAGTATGGACTTATAAAGATGGTAAACCATGGTATTTCTTAGAAGAGAAATATCCTGCATACGGTAACCTTGTACCAAGGGACATTGCTACACGTGAAATTTTCTCAGTATGTGTTGACCACAAACTTGGTATCAATGGCGAAAACATGGTGTATTTAGATCTTTCACATAAAGATCCACATGAACTTGATGTAAAACTTGGTGGAATCATCGAGATTTATGAAAAATTCACAGGTGATGATCCGAAAAAAGTTCCAATGAAAATTTTCCCAGCAGTTCACTACTCAATGGGTGGATTATGGGTTGATTATGACCAAATGACTACAATTCCTGGATTATTTGCAGCTGGTGAGTGTGATTACTCAATGCACGGAGCAAACCGTTTAGGAGCTAACTCATTACTTTCTGCTATTTATGGAGGAATGGTTGCTGGGCCAAATGCTGTAAGATATGTAAATGGTTTAGCGAAATCTTCAGATGATATTTCATCTTCTGTATATGAAGCAAATGCTAATGAAGAAAAAGAAAAAATGAATCGCATTTATAAAATGGACGGTAAAGAAAATGCATACCTTCTTCATAAGGAACTTGGAGAATGGATGACAGACAACGTTACTGTAGTTCGATTCAATGATCGCTTATTAAAAACTGATGAAAAAATTCAAGAGCTTTATGAGCGTTATCAAAACATTAATATCAATGATACAGCTAAATGGAGTAACCAAGGTGCTTCATTTACTCGTCAACTTGAAAACATGCTTCACTTATCACGTGTTATTACTTTAGGTGCATATAACCGTAATGAAAGCCGTGGAGCTCACTATAAACCAGAATTCCCAGACCGTAATGATGATGAATTCTTAAAAACTACAATGGCTAAATTTGATGAAAAATCTAATTCACCATTATTCCATTACGAAGATGTTGATACTTCATTAATCGAACCAAGAAAACGTGATTATTCTAAGAAGAAGGAGGACAAAGCAAATGCATAATGGAACAATGACTGCTGAAAAGACAATTACGGTAATCGTTAAACGTCAAGATTCACCAAATACTGCACCATATGAAGAAACATTTACTGTCCCTTATCGTCCGAATATGAACGTAATCTCAGCATTAATGGAAATTCGTAAAAACCCTGTTGACGCTAATGGTAAAGAAACGACTGCAATTTCTTGGGATATGAACTGTCTTGAAGAAGTTTGTGGAGCATGTTCAATGGTTATCAATGGTAAACCAAGACAATCATGTTCTGCACTTATTGATAAATTGGAACAACCAATTCGTCTAGAGCCAATGAGCACATTCCCTGTAGTACGTGACTTACAAGTTGATCGTAGTCGTATGTTCGACTCTTTAAAACGCGTTAAAGCATGGATTCCAATTGATGGAACGCATGACTTAGGTCCTGGACCAAGAATGCCAGAAAGAAAACGTCAATGGGCTTACGAATTATCAAAATGTATGACTTGTGGAGTATGTTTAGAAGCTTGTCCAAACGTTAATAGTAAATCGAACTTTATTGGACCTGCACCACTTTCACAAGTTCGTTTATTTAACGCTCATCCAACTGGAGAAATGAATAAGGAAGAACGTTTACACGCAATCATGGGAGACGGTGGACTTTCAAACTGTGGTAACTCACAAAACTGCGTACAATCTTGTCCAAAAGGTATTCCTTTAACAACTTCAATTGCAGCGTTAAACCGTGCAACTACAATTCAATCTTTCAAAGACTTCTTTGGAAGCGATGAAATTTAATTTTCTAAAAAAGCATGTTCTTATGAACATGCTTTTTTTTGCTTTGGCTATTTTAAAGTAGTGTGTTGATTTTCTTATTGTACTAACTGGCAGATTAGTTACATAAGGAAAGTACTATTCATCTCTAAATTAGAATAATTTACTATATATTACACTTTAGATTTTGTGGGGTTGAAAATATGACAATAAGTTCCTTTTACGTTCTGTTAATAATTGGATTTTTGCTCTGGTTACTTTATATGGTAATTACTACAAAAAATGAAGTGCGTGAGTTGCGTAATTTATTAAATGTGCATATGGCAGAACTGAAAAAAAGTATACGGGAAAAATAACTTCATATTCAACAAAATCATGCAATAGGTGAAGAACACAATCTGCTTAAATGCGGCTTTTCTATTCAACAAAATGGCAGGATAGTGGAATAAGTAATGTCTAAAATTCAATATAAAAAAGAGCAACTTCTCCCAAGTAACTGATAATGCTTATGAAGGGATAATTGTCTTGATTAACAATATGATATTTTCCTACCAAAAAAGAATAAGAGGAGAATAGAGAATGAAATTAAAAACCTTATTAATAATTTCATTAATAACAGTTGTTTCAGGATGTAGTGCAGAAACATCCAATAACACAGTAATAAAAAAAACAAAAACTGATGAAACAAATGGAGCTACTACGATAAAACAAGATGATAAAAACTCAAATGAGCAATCGGAGAATAATAATTTATATGGAACATTTGACGTATCTGGTGAATTTTCGAAACTTATACAATCAAATCCAATTGACCGAGATTATCAGAAAGAACTTGATGATTTCCAAAAATCAAAAGAGTTTTCAACAACTGGATGGATACAATTAGAAGCAAAATACTCCAGTATTTGGGATAAAGAATTAAATGAAGTTTACCAAAAACTTTTACAAAAACTAGATCCAACTCAAAAAGAATTATTAATTGAATCACAAAAAGGTTGGTTACAGAATCATTTAAAAGAATCCGCATTTGTGCAAAAAACATTTTCTAATGAACTTGGAACTCAAGGACAAGTGAACATGGTGATTGCAAGCAAAGATAGAATAAGAAATAGGACAATTCAATTAATGGAATATTACTACATGCTAGGAGGAAAAGTTACATTCTTATATACTTCTTCTATTAACGATTAAAAAGTTAACACCTATAGAGGCTAGTAATAAACATATGGGTGCAATTCTTTATTTGCATAACAAACGACTGCTTCGTGGTGGTCGTTTTTATTGAACTAAATATCAGTTTAGTTGCATAAGGAATGATATAATTATTTTCAAAATAACCTTAAAGGATGTTAGAAAATTGAAGTTTGAATATAAATTACGGGGTTCAGGTTGGACAAATTTTAATATAGAGATTAATACTAAAAGTTTTAGTTTCGATCCGGGATATTTAACAGATGCGTTAGGTGGTATTTTAAATGCAATTAAAAAAATACATCCATTATTTGATCCAGATGGCGATTTTAAAGAACATGGTTCATATTATATGTGGGATGCTGAACCTGATATATTAAGATGGAACTTAAAATATTTAGATAACGAAAATATACTTATTAATCTTATTTACTGTGACGATGAAGAAGTTGAAACAGTAGTACTAAATGAAGAATGTCCTTATGATGTTTTCTTAAAAGAAGTTTTAAGAGAAGTTGAAATGATTCTCGTGGAGCACGGAATTGTTGGATATAAGGAAATATGGCATGCACACGAATTTCCATTAAGTACATTTTTAGAGCTGAAATTTTACTTAGAAAATAAGCAACGCTTTCCATTAGCGACAAATAAAGTAGGAAATAAAAGAGGAAAAAATAGTGATTTGAAGTTTGAAATAGATTACATCAATAAATTAACCTTATTCAACTAACGCATACGATAGTTGAACAACGTGATCGGCGATTGTCGGTCCTTTTTTATTGAACAAAATGGCAGATTAGTTGGACAAGAATTAATTGATCGTACGGATTGATAGCTTTTTATGGTAAAATTTTCACGTGGTTAATTTTGAATTTTCAAAAAAATGGAGGTAATTTTGTGAGTAAAACCATTGAAGATAGTCCTGGATATAAAGTGGATATAGGTGGTATTGAACTGTACTATGAGTATTTTGGAGAAGAAACGAAAAGTCCAACACTCATTTTTGATTCTGGATACGGATGCCCTTCTAGTTATTGGGAATCAATTAGAGAGGGTGTATCTAAATTATCTAAAGTAGTTATGTATGATCGTGCAGGAATCGGAAAGAGCCAAAAAGATAATAAATCACGCACTAGCAGACAAATTGTTGAAGATTTGCGCAACTTACTTCAACAAAAAGAGATTAAACCTCCATATGTGTTAGTAGGTCATTCATTTGGTGGAATCAATGTTAGATTATACGCTGGCATGTATCCAGAAGAAGTTGCTGCGGTTATCCTTTTAGACTCCTCTCATGCAGATCAAAACGAAAAAATGATAAAACTATTCAGTAAAGAAGTTCAGGAAGATTACTTTAAAGGATTTGAATATGAAATTTCTTTAAGTGATTTTGAAGAAAGTTTGGAACAAGTTCGTGCTATCACTTCTTTAGGAAATATACCACTTACTGTTGTTACGGGAGGAACTCAACATCATCATACAGCTGAATCTATGGCTGTTTGGAAGGAATTACAAAAGGAATTAGCTACCTTATCAAATAATAGTCAGCACATTATTATTAAAGATGCTGGTCATGGTATTCATATGAGTCATCCTGAAAATGTAATTAGCATAATTAATGATGTACTAGAAAAACTGAAAAACTAGATTCTCACTTCATCATAATAAATACATAAATTTTTTCAAATTTCTAAGCAACTAACGCATGCAATAGTTGAATAAGAAGAATTTTATTTGTAGCTAATAGACTTTAAAAAAATGTTAAAAATCCTTTTTAATTTCTATAACTGAACAATTGTAAGCAATAAGATTAAATTAATAAAAATTACACTTTATTCGGGATGGTGTTTAATGAGTAGATATTAATTTATAGCAACAAATTATGAAATACCAGAGTTAGATAATACAAATAAAAAAATTATTACTGTAAAAGAGGCAATCGAATCAGGATTAAAATCAGGTTATTATGAAGAGATGGACCCTGATGATAAATTAATAGTATATGAAAATGAAGAAGAGTTAGACGAGTTAGTTATTACAAA
>NZ_NUCO01000038.1:0-92062 GCF_002555445.1 Bacillus sp. AFS017336 | reverse complement strand
TTTAGCTTTATCCAATCAAAAAATTCAAGAGATTCTTTATTCAATTCATCATCCCACTTCTTAGTAAAAGTATCTATTTTTTATATTATACTAAATTATTCTTATTCAAATAAACTGCCATTAAGTGTAATAAGAACTTAACAAAAAGAGGACTTGGAATTGCTCCAGGTCCTTTTATAATTTGATGTATTTACTTGAGCTTTCATTCGGTCTAGCGTGTAAATAACGCCCAGTGGTGCTTACGTTTGAATGACCTAATGTATTTTGTACTAAATGAATTGGTGCTCCTGTCTCCTAGTCCTTTTGCCTTCTGCTTGTCGTATTTTTATCTTCTGGCGTTCTTTTTCAGCAAGATAACTATATAACTCAAAAACTATATTTTTAACATGATAATTCCTCACTCTCTTCGTTTTTAAAGGTACACCTTTATAGACGCATCGAGAGTTGAATTAATGGGTAATGCTATCGCTCGATTCCCCTAAGATTTAATTATTGTTTATGAATTTCCTCCAATAAAAAAGCTCCATCCATGTCCAATTAATATGTACTTTCTATAAAAATGAAATGATGCAGACATAAAAAAAAATAATTTCAAAAATCACACTTATGAATCTGACTTGTCGTGATTATAAAATCTATAATAAGATATAAATGAGAGAACTATATTAGAAGAATTTACATAAGATTTTATTTCTTTAATTCAAACAAAACTACCAGGAATTGAGTGTACTAGAAAAAGAGAAATATAATGGTTTTTGATTATTTTTGAAAAAGGAGTAATTGAAGATTATGGATGAGAATGTTTTTCCAAATGACGAAAAAGAATTTACTTTGAATAGAATACTATCTATTTCATCAGGGTTACAGGGTGTTCTTATTATGTTAAATGCACGTTTTATGATAGAAAGTATTGTGAATGTATTGATCACATGTTTATTTTTGTTAAGTTACTTAATTATTTTTATACTAATGCCTCGAACTAAACGAAATTACCTATCTTTTATTTTAAGTTTTTTATTTTTTGTATGTGTACTAATATTTGTTAATAAATAAAATAGAGTAAGTCAGCTTCTAGTTAATTTCATGCTGACCTACTCTATTTTAAATTGTTTCAGTCCAATAAGATTTTATTAATTTTGTACGTGCTGAATCGCTGTAATATATAATCATCCAGTAAATCATTTTGAGTTAGTTTGCTAATTGAAATTCTTCAATTAATTGGCGTACACTTTATCCTTCCATACATACCCTCTGCAATCTAATTTTAAAAATCGATCAACTTATTCTTGTTTTAGAATGTATGATAAATTTGTATGCAATCTAAAATTTTGATTTTCGACAAATTTAATCAATGAACCGTTTCGATTTAATAATGTTCCGTCTAAATCAAATAAAACGAGCTTTATTATAAGTTTCATCGCCACCTACTCTAAGATTTTAAAAAAATGGTCAACATATTAAAAAATGGATATTTGACCATCCGCCCAAACAAATCATATTAAATTTCATACTTTAATAGGGATTAAATTAAAAAGGAGTTGATAAAATGAACTTTTTCCCACAATATAGAACATTTCCAGGTTTCCCAGGACAACCGGGCGGATTTCCGGGGCATCCAGGTGGATTTCCGGGACAACCGGGTGGCGGAGGTGGAGGTGGAGCTCAAGGTCAACCAACAGCACCACCACCTTCATTTACTCCGGCACAAACTCAAGCTACAGCATTCGCGGTAGATCCAGGTGCAATTGCTGGATGTCGTTTTAGAAATACTTATGTTTGGTTGAATAATGGAGAACAATTTTGGTATTTTCCAACCTTCGTAGGAAGAACTTCAGTTGCTGGCTGGAGATGGATTGGCTGGAGATGGATTTTCTTTGGCATTGATACACATCGTATTAGATCGTTTACGTGTTTCTAAAAACTATAGCTACTTTAAAAGCCTTGTGAATAGTAAATCACAAGGCTTTATATCTATCTATTTAATGACATTTCAGTACCTACTGAATACACGTTTACTTGATTTCTACCATTCATTTTAGCCTCATACAATGCTTTATCCGCAAAATTTATAGCATCAACAAAATGCAATGACTCATTTGGTACTAAATTAACTAATCCAATGCTTGTACTAACAAATGGGATTGCTAAAGAGTTTATATTTGGAATCTTTAAATCTATAATTCTCTCTCGTATACTTTCTGCAATGACGATTGATTCTTCTTCAGATAGACCTGATAGAATCCCAATAAATTCTTCACCGCCGTATCTTGCCGAAAAGTCATCCGCTCTTCGCAAATTTTTAGAAATGATATTTGCGACCATCTGCAGACATTTATCCCCTTCTAAATGTCCATAAGTATCATTAAATTTTTTAAATGAATCAATATCGATGAGAATTAATGAAATCGGAGTTTGATTCATTAACGCCTCATTCCACTTAACTTTAAATATTTCATCAAAATAACGTCTATTTGCTAATCCAGTTAATCCGTCTGTGATTGATAGTTTGTGTAATAAGTGATTTGCATGCTGCAGTTTACGTTGTGCCTCTTTTTGTTCAGAAATATCTCTAAAACTAACCATGGTTGCTAATTGCCCTTGGTAGATTACTTTAGAACCCGAAAAAGAAAAATCTATTTTTATTCCATCTAATCGGATATATGTACTTTCCTTTTGGTCCTGCTTAAGATCCCCATTCATAAATTGATAATATCGATCATAAGATTCCGTTAAACCAATTGGTTCAATCAAATCAAAAACATTTAGATCAATTAAGTCAGACGGAGATTTTGCACCAAGGAGCGAAGCTGCTTTTTGATTAGCTAACTTGATTATGCCGTCAATTTGGACAAATATGCCATCAGGAGAAGTCTCTATTAATGTTCGATAGCTTTCTTCGCTTTCTTTTAATGCAAGTTTTAATTTATCACTTTTATTTAAGAAATGGATAAAAATAGCAATAAACACGCCCCCTAAAATGAGCGACATTTCGTAAATTGGCATGATTGGAAAAACTGAATTTGAATATTCAATCGTTTGATAGAAAAAGAAAAAACAACTTAATAGCACTAAAAAGGCAATCATACTGAACCATTTAAGCCAGTATGTTTTGAGCCATCTATTTAGATATCCGCTGACAATTGCACTGATTGAGATTGTAATACAAGCATAAATAGAACCATTACTCACACCGAAGTATGAAAAACGAAACGCTATGAGCATCACACCTGTAATGATCGTAGCTCTTAATCCTCCAAAATATGCAGCAGTTAAAATGGCTAGCTGTCTTAAATCTAATATGTTATTTTCATAAATTTTCATTCCAAAAAAGATTAATATAATACCAAATATCCCATGAATTATACCAACAAAAACTGGAAAGTCTCTTTGATATCTTTGTCTTAAAAAATTTTGTAATCGATTAAAGCCCATTAAGAAAAATATTAACAATGAAAAATTAAGAAATAAATCTTTTATCATAATTACACCTTTAAAATTGCTTAATTATAGGACACTCTTTAGTACATGATTGGTGCTTCATCCGTTTTTTAATATGGGATTTTAGAAAGAACTGAGTTATTTTTTGTTTATTTAATAAATAGACCCATCATTAATGTATTACAATATTTCCCATCAATAAACGTATCTTCCTTCATTATTCCTTCGATCTCAAATCCTAAATTTTTATATAATTGAATAGCTTTAAGATTATTTTCACTTGTTACTAATTGGATTTTTCGAGTGATTTCATTTTCCTTAGCCCAATCAATTAACGATTGCATTAATAACTTCCCTAAGCCTTTTCCCCAATACTCTTTTTTAATGACAATCCCTAAAGTACCTACATGTTTTGTTCGTTGTTTTTGACTAGAGTTAATTGAAGCGATACTTATTATTTGATCATTTATTGTACCTAATAATATAGCTGAATTCTTTTCATTAAACGTGTCTTCTAAATATGTCTTATATTCTTCTTCTTCTCTTTTAAACTCATTTCCACCAAATGATAGGAAATTTGTTTCTCCACCAACGATATTATAAAAATCTATGATTGTTCTAGCGTCGCTAATTGTTGCTTGACGTATGGTTACTATTTCTTCATTTTTTAATTTCAGTTCAAACATAATCTAACTCCTTACATAGTAAAAAGAACCGCAATCGCAGTCCCAAATTTTCAAACTAATATTATTAATACATTTTATCATAATACTTTTAAAAATCCATTTTATTCTCAACAATCTTTTTCTTTTCAGAAGTTACAACAACTAGTAATGCACCACCTAATACTACTGTGCCACCTAGTAGTTGAAATAAGCTCATATTTTCATGAAATAAAATAGTTGAACATACAATTGTCACTACAGGTTCAACCATGCTCAATACTGCACCTTTAGTTGGACCAATTAGTTTTACACCAGTGAAAAATGCACTCATTGCTATGACACTCGAAATAATTGAAATGCCTAAAATAGAAAGCCAACCAACAAATTTTAAATGAATATGAATTGAACTTGTGGACATCCCTACTAGAAAAAATGAAATGGAAGCAAATAATGAAATATAAGCACTTGTCACTAAAGGAGGAACTTCCAAAGAAACCCTCCCACCAACAATTATGTAGATCGAGTAAACAACAGCTGCAGACAAGGCTAATATGATTCCAAATAGATTAATATTTTCTGCAGGAGTTCCTAATACTAGTATAATTCCAATTAACGATAATAAAATTGAGGTCGTTATCGTTTTCGTAAATTGTTCTTTATTTACTAGAAAAGATAGAAGTGCAACAAAAACCGGATATAAATAAAGGATTAAAGCTGCTAATGAAGCTGGTATGTATTTGACCGAGCTAAAATAGAAACTTGATTGAAGCATGTATAATATTCCACCTAATAAAATGAATAATAATAATTGCTTTTTCGTAATTGTTACTAATTTTTTAGTAAAAACTAAGTAACTAAAGAACATAATTGTTGCAAAAGTAAACCTTAAAAATAATAATGTATTAACACTTATATTTTGATCATATGCATAGAGCGCAAAAATAGGCATTAATCCGAACGCTGTTGCAGATAGTAGAATTAATAAATAGCCGAAGTACAAAGCTTTATTCCTCCTTCCAATATACTTATCTGAATATTATAATTATTAGATAACAGTTTATCACAAAGTTTACCTTTAACTCTAAACAATTTTTATTTATACATAAGGAATATCCGATTAAATTCTAAAAAGGACGTGATTTTAGTGGAATTACTAGGAATTCATCATGTTTCACTACTGACTGGAATGGCTGAGAAGAATTATGAGTTTTATACGAAGATTCTAGGTATGAGACTTGTTAAGAAAACAGTAAATCAAGATAATACATCTAGTTATCATTTATTTTATGGTGATGCTAAAGCAAATCCTGGGACGGAAATTACATTTTTTGACATTCCTAATATAGGAACTTCCTATCCAGGTCATTCTATAATATCTTCAACTTCATTAAGGGTAGCAACCACTGACTCATTAAATTATTGGAAAGATCGCTTCACTAAGCTAAACATCTCACATGACCAAATTAGTAAAAGGGCAAATCGCGATACACTCGCATTTAGAGATTTTGAAGGAACAAGTTTAATTTTAGTGGCCGATAACGGAGAAACTGGCGTTGCACCAGGTACTCCTTGGAATCAATCGGATATTCCAACTGAACATGGAATTCTTGGTTTAGGTCCAGTAACTCTAACTGTAAAAGATTCTTCTCCTACTAGTAGAATCTTAACAGAAGTATTAGGATTTAAGCTTGTTGGTACATATCCTTCATTAGATGGAAACTTCGCAAATATAGAAGTTTATAAAATCGGTTTAGGCGGTGCAGGGGCAGAGGTTCACTTAGAAGAAAGACCTGATCTACCAAGAGCAAGACCAGGCCGCGGTAGTGTACACCATGTTGCATTTCGAGTACCAAACATTGAAGAATACGACAAATGGGCAGAAAAAATTAATTCACTTGGCATCATGAACTCGGGTAAAGTAGAACGATATTATTTTAAAGCGCTCTATTTTAGGGAACCAAATCATATTTTATTCGAATTATCAACAGATACACCAGGATTTGACGTCGATGAGCATATTGATACTTTAGGGGAACGACTAGCATTGCCTCCATTTCTAGAACCAAATCGAGCTGAGATCGAAGCAAGCTTACGTCCTTTAGACTTCAATAATCATTAATAAGTGGTTAGTTCTAAACTAAATACAATTAAATTGAAAACTCACTGGTTATTTTTGCAGTGAGTTTTCTTTATGAACGTAAATTTGTGCTTTATGAACTTAATTTCCATGCATTTTAGGCATAATTCCGTTCTTTATGAGCTTTATGAAGAAAAACCAATGCTTTCTGAACAAAAATCCATCCTTTATGAACAAAGTTCACAGCTTTATGAATAATGTACATATTGTGTTCGTATAACTCTCAAATTTAAATACAATAAAAAAAGGAAGTTTCTCAACGAAACTTCCCTTTTTCATTAAATAAATATATCTAGAACTAAAGTTAAACCAAACGCTATAAAAGAAAGAAGCGTTTCCATAACTGTCCAAGTTTTAAATGTTTCTTTTACGGTTAAACCTAAATATTCTTTTACTAACCAGAAGCCTGCGTCATTTACGTGTGAAAACATTAGTGAGCCCGCTCCAGTTGCGATTACTAGTAATTCTAAATTAACACCAGTCATATGCTGCACTACTGGTGAAACGATCCCTGCTGCTGTTGTTAATGCAACAGTTGCTGAGCCTGTAGCAATTCGAATTAAACCGGCTACTAAAAATGCAAGCACGATTGGTGATAATGACATTTGCTCTGACATTGTTGCAATCGCAGTACCTACGCCGCTTTCAATTAGAATTTGCTTAAATGCTCCACCTGCTCCGATAATTAGAATGATTGAAGCTAATGGTAATAGACATTCTTCAGTTAATTTTTTTATTAATGACTTGTCCATTCCTTGACGGTAACCTAGTAAATAATATGCTGCAAAACAAGAGATTAATAGAGCGATTACAGGACTACCAATTAAGATGAAAAATTTACCAACCGCTCCAGGTAAAGAAAGATATGGCGTTACGACTGTTAATACCATTAGTAATACAGGTAGTAAAATGATAAAGAATGATACACCTGTACTTGGTAATGCGTTTGATTTCGTTTCCACTCTAATTAATTCAGGTTCTCCAATTGGTGTTACACGTTTATGAATCCATTTAGAGAAGATTGGTCCTGCAATAATTGCTGTTGGAAAAGCAATTATTAATGAGTAAAGAAGGACATGTCCTAAGTTTGCATTATAAATACCAATCGCTGTCATAGCCCCAGGATGTGGTGGAACTAATCCGTGTACAATCGATAAACCAGCAAGAACTGGAATACCAATTAATAAAATATTTGAATTAGTAGATTTGCGTATTGAGATAACAAGAGGTAGTAAGATTACTAGACCTACTTCAAAAAACACCGGTATCCCAATAATAAAGCCAGAAAGAAGCATAGCCCATGGCAGGTTTTTCACGCCAAATTTTTTGATAAAGAAATCCGCTACTTGCATACCTGCTCCAGAATCCGACATCATTTTCCCTAAGATCGTTCCTAAAGCTAAAATTCCAACAAGATGACCAAGAACAGCCCCTACTCCGGTTTCATATGCTGTAACGATCTTGTCCATTGGTACTCCTGAAAATATTGCTAGAAAAAGGCCGGCAACTGATAAACTAATAAATGCATGCCATTTCCACCATGATACACCTAAAATAACGATAACGATCGCTACTAAAGTAATGGCGATTAAATATAAATCCATCCTACACACTCTCCCTTAGAAATCGCTTACATTTTAAACAAAGAAGGAAACTTACTGCGTTGAATCATTGTAAGTTACAATGTAATTTTGTTTAGCAGTATTATAATAAGCTTCGCTAAACTCTAATACATTTCCATCTTCATCACTAGAGCGACGAATTCTCTTTAATGTTGTTGTTCCATTTTCTAAATTTAATATTTCGCAAACATGTTTTGGAGCAACTGCTACTGCAAACTCATCTCGAAACGATTCAAGTCGAATATTATTTTCTTCTAAGAAGCGATATAACGAACTAAACTGAATTTCTTCTATTTCCTCATCTGTTACTTCTAATGAAATATAGTGCGTAAAGTGAATATAAGGTTCATTTTCCAGCAAATAAATTCGCTCAATTTGGACATATTTATTACCAAATAAAGAATACGGTATTGATTCCGTTGCTATTTCAGGTTTTTTGATGCTAAGCACTTTTTTTGTAATATGATGTCCCTCTTCAACTAATAATTCTGTAAAACGCTTTCCTTTTGAAAGTTTTGCACTTGTAACATTTGCAATAACCTTTGTCCCTTTACCACTTTTCTTTTCTAAGTATCCTTCTTGAACAAGCTCTTTAATAGCATTTCTAATCGTTATTTTACTAACACTAAATTCTTCTTCTAATTGAGGTTCAGAGGGAATGTTTGAGTGAATTGGATAAACTCCATGTAAAATTCGATCCTTAATCATTTCTTTAATTTGTAAATACAATGGTCCTTTTTTACGATTCACATTCATTCCCTTTCCTCTCCTCTAACGCTTAATATCATCAATTGTTCCAGCCATTGCTGAAAGAATGTCATCTTCCGTTGACATTGGGGTATCCCCGACAATCGTACATGCTAACATTCCCGCTGCAGCTGCGAATTTTACCGTTTTACTAGGTAAAAAATCAGCCAATTCGCCATGCAAAATGCCACTAGTATAAGCATCTCCAGCTCCAATACGATCATATACAGAAAATGATATATTTTCAGAGAAAGAAAACTCTTCATCCGTGTATATGTAACCCATAAGAGAGTGCGTATTGTCACTGTTTATTGAACGATGCGTCCCAGCAATAGTTTTTATATTAAATCGATTTGCTACTTGTGGAATTAGATCCTTTAGTTGTTCTTCTCTAGAAGTTTCTACTGTCTCCATTCCTAACACATACATTGCATCTTTTTCATTCATCATGACGATATCTGCTAATGATAGCATGTCTTCATAATGTGGTTTTGCTTTTTCGTATCCACCATCCCATAGAGAAGGTCTATAGTTACAGTCGAAACAAACTAATCCGCCATTTTCTTTTACTTTTTTAGCAAGGATTTTCATCGTTTCTCGAACATCATCCGTCATTGCTAGTGTAATTCCGCAAAAATGAATAACTTCTGCTTGTTTAGCAATTAAGTCCAGATCATAATCGGTAAGTGAAGCAGTATTAAAACTACTTTCTAATCGATTCGTATAGGTTACACGGCTAGCGCGTTGGCCAAATCCATTTTCTAAAAAGTACAGTCCAAGATATTTGCCGCCTCTAGAAATATAGTTTCGGTTTACCCCTAATCGTTGTAAGAAAGCAATTGCCGCATCACCTAATGGATTATTAGGTAATTTTGTAACGAGAAATCCGTCATGTCCAAGCTTTGTCATTGCAGAAGCAACATTCACTCCAGTTCCTGAAAACGAATATTGTAATGCGTTAGCCTGTGCCAGTAGTTCATACCCTGGCACCTGCAATCGCATCATTACTTCTCCAAAAGCAACGATCTGTTTACGCATATTTCTCAACCAAATTTTTAGTAATTGCTAATAATTTTCTTACATCTTCAGGATTAGTTTTTCCAGTTTCTTCATTAATAATAGAAGAATAAACGTGTGGAATAATTTTTGATACTTTTTCTTGTAAAGCGATTTCTAAAATTTCCTCAAAGTTTTCTAAATCAATTCCACCAGTAGGCTCTAAAGCAAATCCTTCTTCGCCACAAGCTTTAGCTACAGCACGGTACTCTTCAACATGCTTTAACCCTTTCATTGGGAAGTATTTAATTGCATTACCACCCATGTCGCGAATTAGGGCAATTGCAGACTTGATTGGTACAATCGCTGTTTCACTAGCTGCACTCACAGGACCTGTAGAAATATTTACATATCCTACTTTACCTGTTGGTGATACAAGTGAATTAATCCAGCTATCTTTTTCACCTAAATTAGCGCGTGTTGCTCCTACTGCAGGAAATACTTGATTAATATGGCTTCCTGGATAATATTTTGCGATTTCAGCTACAACTGCTGCTTGTCTGTTATCTCCAGCTCCAAGACCAATCGAAACAGCCTCATCAATAGCTTCACCATATTCCTTCATAGCTGATACTCCAGCCTCGACAGTAGGGTAATCTTTTGAAAGAACTCCTACTAACACATGGCCTTCTGCTGCTTCAAAAACCTCAACTGCATTTTCAATACTATTTGCTAATACATTTAGTGCCACACGGTTTTTATAAAAACGTTTTTCAATATTTGTCATTATTCATTTCCCCCTAAAATTGCTCTTAACCTAGCTTCAATTACATAAATATCATCTGCTTGTAATGGTCGTGGATCGATATCGAAAAAGCCTTGGCGAACGCCATAATCGCGAGTATAAATCGCAATATTACCGTTTCTCAGCTGATCATTAACTTCTTTTGCAGTTGTATTAGTTACAACCGGATCTATTTGAATTCGAGCTCTAAAAATAGCGCGTCCAGCTTCATCTTGTACAATTGTTATTTTTAAACCATCGATTGACTCAAGTGATTTTAAAACTTGTAAACTAGCTTTTTCATTTTCACTATTATCTGTTTTTACGAAATACTCATCCAATGCTTGTAACAGTCCAAAAGTTGTTTCTTTTCCAACTTTCATACTTCTACCGATACAGTGCAATTGCACTTTTAACCAATCGATATATTTTTGCTTACCAGCTACGATACCTGAAGTAGGTCCTTCAATCGCTTTTGAACCACTATAGATTGCTAAATCGGAAAATTTTACATATTTTTCTAAATCTTCCTCAGCAGCAGCATCTACAATTAATGGAACATTTTTTGACTTTGCTACTTCCCAAGCTTCTTCAACTGAAATCATATTCTTTTGAACAGCATGGTGAGATTTAACGTATAAGACAGCAGCAGTATTTTCATTAATCGCATCAGCAATATGCTCGGCTTTACCTTCGTTAGCATAGCCAACTTCCACTAATTTACCTCCACCGAGGAAAATCATTGTTTCAACAGGAGCACCATACTGGACGTTATGTCCTTTAAGCATGACAATCTCATTTTTTTGAATTGGTTCTTGGTGTAATCTCTCGCTTTTACGGCGGTTACCTTCAGTAACAATTGCAGCTACCGAAAGAGCAATCCCACTTGAAGCTGAATTAACTACAACTGCTGCTTCAGACTTAAGTAACCCTGCAATATGAGCCCCAGCTTTATCAACTAAGTCTGAAATTTCAACATAATTTTGTCCGCCAGTTTTCATTGCTTCCATAACTGTGTCTGTTGGAGCAGAAACACCAAGTATACTCATCCTACCACTTGCATTAATCACTCTTTTTAAACCATATTTAGCATTCAATGTGTTCTCCATTAATAACCACTCCTTTTACGACGATTTTTTGTTCTGCTGTTTTTTCATCACCTTCAGAATCAATTAAAGATGTTTGCTCATCCTCGACTGTAAACAGTGTAAGGTTTGCGAGATCTCCGATTGAAATTCTTCCAAGTTCAGGTTTCTTTAGCCATTTTGCTGCATTTACAGTAACGGCATTAATGATTTCTTCTAAAGAGTAACCTAGATATAAAAATTTTGTTAAAACATTTGCCATATTATAAACTGGGCCATTTAATCGATTTTTTCGATAAATATCAGTACTAATCGTATCGAATTTTATTCCATATTCTTTAGCATGCATTGCCGTTTTGAAAGAGAAACTTGCATTACCGTGACCTACATCTAAATGAACACCGCGATCGATTGCATCTAGTAGCTTAGGAAGAGGTCTTCCACTTTCATCAAATAAATTATTTGATTTACCATTTAAGTAATGCGTAATAATATCTTTATTTTCAAGTAAATCTAGTACATCATTAATATTTGGCGGTCCTGAGCCAATATGCACCATAAGTGGTAAATCGGTTTCATTAGAAAACTTACGTGCTATTTTTAATGGTTCTACACCGTTTGAACCTACTACACTTTTACTAATTCTTGCCTTCAGCCCGACGATAAAATCTTTATGTTCTGCGATTGTTTTGACTAGAAGTTCCTCATCCAACCAAGTAAGATTAGATAACTCATCGATTCGTTCTAAACCAATTCGAGAAATATTCAAAAAGGCGAATACATTTGTTTTTGAATTTTTACAGCTATTCACTAATTTTGATAAATTATCTGCGCCTGTGCTACCCGCATCAATAATTGTTGTTACCCCTGTTTTATAGCCAATCTCATCGACATCATCTCCATACGGTTCAAATTCAGCAAATGCATGGACATGCATATCAATCCAACCGCTAGAAACATATACTTTGTGATTGTAATCAACTAAGTTCTGACCATTTGCAGTTCCCGCAGTTACAATGTCAACAATCTTTCTATTTTCTACTATGATATCTACAGAACTTCCGTTTATCATTTTTACATTCTGCAGTACGAAATGATCTTTCATTTCCCTCATCCTTTTCAGTAACCAATAAATTAATTATTGAATTCGTTTTCAAGTTTCTTATTTATTATTCCAATGTAGAATAACATCTATTTTTTGATTAGTCAATATAACGTTATAATGTTTAAATCTTTTTTTATTCTATTTTTTATGGATTGCTTTATTATCTGCTAGTTAATAAGCATAAACATTAATATAATCGGGTAAAGTCAGTGTCTATTTTTCATATAACAAAAATAATTTTTTATTATACAAAAAAAACTTGTAGACATGGAACGAATTCCAATTTGTCTACAAGCCTAAAAATTGTCTTACTTATTATTTAAGTCCTAATTCACTTTTAATATCTTCAAGTGTTTTCCCTTTATATTTTTGTACAGGTTTTGGTGCATTTTCAACATATTGATTTTGTAGTAAATAATTTTTTTCAAATAATGCAAAGTCTTTTGCATCTACGACTTTATCAAAATTAAGATCGGCACTTCGTTTATTTGTTCCCCAATATGTTTGAAGATATAAAGCGTCCATTACATCGATTACATTATCTTTATTTATATCGCCTGCATATTCTCTTACAGTTGGGTACGAAATATTTTCACCAATATTAATTTCTCGATCTTTTCGACCAATTTCCATAGGCGTATATGTCGTAAAATGACCAGGAACATCTACGATAACCGTATATACTTGTTCTGAAATTGGAAGTTTACTAAATACTACGTTGCCGTTCTTTTGAACTTCTCCATTATATATTATACCTTTTGAGTCTATTGCTTTAACATCTGCACCAATCGTCGTGTAATCAATGGCAAAATTAAAACTTCCGTTTGCATTTAATAATGCTTCAGCATTGAGTTTCGCCGTTGCTGTTGAATAAGCAGAATAGCTAGGTAAATAACCGACCTGAGTATAAGGATTTACTGTTTTACCATTATTATCTTTATACGAAGAAGAAGTTACTGAAAAAAGTATGGAATTCACATTAACATATTCATTCGAGTTCGTCTCTACTTGCATATCAAACAATGGCATATCACCATTTAATCCATCTCCTGGTGCCTTTATATTAATTGTATTTGATTTGCTAGTAGTTCCTATTGCTGTGGCTGTAAATTGAGTATCCTCGGATAAAGCTTTATTTTTATTAATTACGACTGAATTAAAATATCTTGATGTGTAATCAAATTTAAGTGTTAGATCTTTTGCATTTTGCAGACCGTGTGCATAGAACGTATAAGTTAATTGATCACCCATATTAAAAGATGCTTTATTTGGTTTGGCATAAATATATTGTGCCCCTGGTTTCATATAATAAATGACCTTAGCCATCGTTGAATTACCAGCTCTGTCCGCCGCAACATATTGTAGCACACTGACTGGATTTGAAGAATCAACAGATATTTCTTTCGTAAACTTGCCATTCGCATCAGTAGCAATACCAATTGCCGGAGAGTTAGGTCCATACCAGACTTTATTAGTTGCTTGTGTTACGTTCATCCCGCTGTTTTCCATTACCGTTGCTTCATTATCTATAATACTTCCAGATAATGTGACTGTTTTTTGGCCAGGTGCTAATTGAACAAACGGCAAATCACCTTTAGGTAGAGCATTAGTGTCATCTAGTGTGAAAGTTGGACGGTTATTATCGATATATATTTGGTCAGTCTTTGTAAACTGTTTACCATCCGCATCTGTACCAATAACTTTCAATTTATATAAACCGTCAGTTGCTAAAACCGATGTTGCTCCAATCGGTTTTTTAGAATTCCCTGTAAATGGAAAGTACCTTCCAGCAAAAGCCTGTTGTAGGTAATAATCCTGATCAACTCCAGCACCCGAAATATTTGCAGTACCGATTATCCCTAAATCTTTATTTGTTTTTGCATCCTGTAAAATAAAATCCATTGTTTTCATAGGTGAATTTAATTTAAAATCCAAATCAGACGCCTTAACGCTATATGGGTTAGTTGCACGATTAGTAGAAATGCTCGGTGAATGAGCTCTAAAATATTCAAAACCTTCTTCTACTAGACGGAATCCAAACGGAATTTGATAATGATCATTTTGGTCCTTCTCATTCACAACATGAATATAGCCTTCATAAGTCCCTTTATTTGCAGAAGCCGGTATGCTTAGTTTTGCAGCAATCTTTTCCTGGGATTTCGGATCAATTTTAATGCTTTTTGGTACTGTTATACTAACCCCATTTGCATCTGCATCTAAAGAACCTCGTGCGCCAACATTATATTCAACTGAAACAGTATATTTTTGCGCTTTCTCAGAATGATTCGTAATTAAAATAGTAGTTTTTTTCGAAATATCATTTTTATTAGCTGGAATAAACCCATAACTTAGTCCACCAGTTTGCTCGTCAATCATGACTTTTTCATTATTTCTGATGAAAGGTGTTGTATCCTGTACTGCTAATTCAACTGGTGAATAAATCGCTTCATAAGGGTCCACTCTACCTGCCCCTACCTCAAACACACTATATTTACTTCTTAATGGATCAGCAGTATTCATCAAAACAGTTTTTATATCCGCTGGAGTATAGTCAGGATGTGCTTGTAAAAGTAATGCAGCAATCCCACTGACATGTGGAGTTGCCATTGATGTTCCAGACATTCTCATGTATGCAGAAGAATAATCAGTTACATCAGTTTTGTTGTTTATATATGAAGGAACAGTTGATAATACATCAACACCGGGTGCTGTGACTTCTGGTTTTATGTCGTATAAAGTTCCCGATGGGCCACGAGAGCTAAAGCTAGCTAAATCATCACCAGGAATTTCAGCTTCGCCAATATTTCCAAATGTTACAGAAGGTGTTCCATTTGTAAATAAATCCTTTATCGTCAATCCATCTATATTTGTCATCGAAAATACTGGAATATTATCATTGCTTTCTCCTAAATAATACGGAATTTGCCCTTCAGAAGCATTGTTGTTGTATATGATTACACCAACAGCACCATTTTGTTTTGCATAGTTCATTTTATCAACTAGTGCATATGTACCGCGGGCAACAAACGCAATCTTACCTTGTACATTTTTCCCAGTATAATCAGTAGCTCCGCCTTCACCTACGTTGACAATATCAAATGTTTTTCCAGACATATTTGTGAAATTATCTGTCCACTTTTTCGTCATCAATTGTAAAGTGCTGTTTGTTCCTTTACCATTGACTGAAAAATCACTTGCAAATGTTGTTACTTTAGTAGGAACAGAACTAGCTCCAACAGTTAATGCAAGTGCCGCTGCGCCTGGCGAACCTAAAGTATATAAACTGTCACCAGCGTTTCCTGCAGCAACAACAGCTGTAACGCCATTTAATACAGCATTGTCAATCGCTAAGCTTGTAGCTTCTAAAGGATCATTTAATGTCGATCCTAAAGAAAGATTAATAACATTCATTCCATCTTTAACGGAACGATCGATACCTGCGATAACTGCTGAATTCGAACCAGATCCATATGGACCTAATACTCGGTATACATACAAATCTGAATCAGGGGCTACCCCAGTTACTTTATACTCAGAATTGTTTTTCGCACGACCTGCAATTGTCCCTGAAACATGTGTCCCATGTTCTGTGTAATATGTGCTTCCATTAACAATTTCAGCCTTTTTAGAAGTTTTCCACTGATCATATGTAGTTTCCATCGGATCATTATCGTTATCAACAAAATCATATCCACCCTTATATGCATCTTTTAAATCAGGATGGTTATAATCAATACCGGTATCGATCACACCTATTTTTATATTTTTTCCTGTAAAACCTTCTTCATGTAATTTATCAATCTTTAAAAATGGAAAACTATCAACCTTTGTTTCATCTTTAGCTTCTGCAGATTCAGTAGGTGGGGTAATTTGAACTGTTGAGTCACTATAAACAGCTTTAACTGTATCCATTTTTAACAAATCTTTAATTTGATTTGCTGGAAGTGTCAATGAGACACCGTTAAAGGCGTTCTGATATGTATACTTAATTCGATATTTTTCCTTACCAGCCTTCGCTTTATTTCCCATTTTTTCTTGTAATTGCTGTTTAAAGCGTACATGAGACTTCGTTACATTCTCATTCGCTTTTTTTAAAGTAATCGATTCACCTTCTGTAGCTTTCTCTAATTGCGCTACTTTTGCCGGACGTTCTTTAAATTCAACAATTACAGATACTTCTTTATCGCTTGACAAGTCGATATCACCAGATAATCGTAAACCAGTCTTTGATTCAGCAATATTTAATTGTTTCAAAGCTGTTCTTTGTTCCGACGTAAGAGATTTAAGAATACTTTCTGCTTCACTCGAAACTGCATAAACTGGCTTTTTCGTCACCATTGTGGTTCCTAAAATCGTACTGCTAGCTAAAGCAAGGACTGATGTAGCTTGAAATATCTTACCGCTTAACCCCTTCATTTAAATAACCTCCAACTCTCTTCTAATAGTAGATAAAAAAAACGACAAATTCTTAGTTAATTTTTCAGAAAAATCGCTCAATTTACATTATAACGATTGTTTTTCGTGAAAAGTATTGGGGGAATTTTAATAAAAGAAGGGAAAAATTAAAGGTCAATAAAAAACATTTAATGTCGTATTAAGTAATATAAAGTAAAAAAATCGAAATCCACTTATCCTTTTTATAGAATTTCCATCAAAATTTTCAAAAAAAATAATTTGGGGGAAAATGTAATTCTTTCACCTTTTTTAATAGCCCATTCATTATAATTAATGAAAATTTAACGATTATTTTATAGTAGTAGACTCGAAGGTTTGGAAAAATCTGCAATAAATGCAAAAAAAAATGTCCCAAAATTAAGAGATAATTTAGGACAATCTTTTCTTTTTTAAAGACTCTGTTTTATATATATTATTGATTTTTTTATGTAATCACAGATTAGTTCAATATGAATTCACTTAAAAACAATCATAAATTTTGAGGAACGAATTAATCAAGGATTCTTTTAGAAGCTATTTATTAAATCGATATCCTGTACCCCAAAGTGTTTCAATGTACTCTGGATTGGAAGGATCTTTTTCTAGATTTTTTCGAATTTTTTGAATATGAACCGCAACAGTTGCCGTGTCTCCGAGACTGTCATCGCCCCAAATCCGATCAAATAAGTGCTCCTTTGTGAAAACAACATTTGCATTTTGAGCTAAAAACAGTAATAAATCGTACTCTTTCGTTGTAAAAGACACTTCTTTCCCACGGATGGAAACTTTGTGTGAGGTAGCATCAATGTCTAAGCCCCGAATACTGATTAGGGAAACGACGTTTGAATGTCCTTTCAATCGCTTATAACGGTTAAGGTGAGATTTCACCCTTGCTAAAAGTTCAGCAGGACTAAAGGGCTTCGTTAAATAATCGTCTGCGCCGTAATCTAATCCTCGAATTTTAGAAATATCTCCATTTTTGGCTGAAACAACGATGATGGGAATTTCGTACTTTTCACGTACTTCTTTGATAATTTCGAAACCGTTTTTGTTTGGGAGCATCAGATCAACAATAAGCAGATCGTAATTCCCAGTCAAAGCTTCTTTGCTCCCAAGCGAACCATCAGTCTCAATCGTTACATCGTAGCCATTTAAGCCGAGATAATCTTTTTCAAGTTCAGCGATATTCAGATCGTCTTCTACGATCAGTATATTCACGAAATCCCCTCCTTAGTTGGTCGTGTTCATAACTCTTAAATAAATATGAAAACTAGTCCCTTTTCCAAGTTCGCTTTCTACTTCAATCTTCCCACCCATTGCCTCAATCAATTCCTTTGAAATAGAAAGTCCAAGACCAGTAGATTCAAGATTTTTTGTTCTTGCATCTTCCACTCGATAAAATCTTTCAAAAATTCTTTCTAAGTTTGCTTTTGTAATTCCTTTTCCGTTATCTCGAATTGTAATTTTTATTTCATTTTCTAAAGATGAAAGGATCATTTCTACTTGCAGATTCTCGTTGTCCCCATATTTCAATGAATTACTAACAATATTTTGAATGGATTGATGTAGTCTTTTTCGGTCTACTTTTACAACTTTCGTATGTTCCGTCAGATCAGAGAAAATATACTCTAGACCCCTTTCATGAAAATCAAACTTATATTCTTCTGAAAGATCAGCCATGAATGGGTTAATTTCAACTTCCTCGATATCAAAATCAAGTTTCTGCATATCCAACTTCGAAAACAAAAATAAATCATCGATTAGCTTATTCATGTACTGAGCATTTTTCCAAATAACATCTAAGTACTGAGATTTTTTTTTGTCTGATAAAATTGTGCCGTCCTGCAATACTTCGATATAGCCTTGAATCGAAGTGATTGGCGTTTTTAAATCATGAGAAATATTGGTAACTAATAGTTTGCGATTTTCCTCGTATTCCTGTTTCAATTGTTCGCTCTCTTTTAATTTTCGTACCATTTGATTGAAAGAAGAAATCAAATGCCCGACATCATTGTGTGTATCTACTTTTACCTCAATATCTAGATTTCCATCAGCAACTTCGCTCATGCCTTTTTTTAATTTTTCAATCGGATGCACGATCTTTCCTTCAAAATTTCTTTGGAATCGAGAACCGATAAAACCAATAAGTAACACGATAATGACGATGCCAAATTGTGCTGGTCGCCCGATCCAAGAGAAAACTGTAAATAGACCGATAATATTTAAGCAAATCGTGATTGGGATAAAAATTCTAAAAAAACGCACGAATTTTCTTATATCGTTGCGATGAGGTTTATGTCCTCTATGATAGGAAGAGAAATGCGGTCTTTCTTTCTTACTATTTTGTCTCCAAGTCATTTTGACTCCGCCTTGTTTTTATTGGATGGTTCATTAATTTGCCATTTCATCTATTAATAGTATTGGTGTTTCTTTAGTCATTTTATTATATGATTGTATGAAATAGATAGATAGAAATTGACAAATAAAAGCTGAATATAAAATAAAGAAAGTCTAAGTGCGTGAACACTCGACTTTCTCGAATGATTAACAAAAATCACTTCTTTTTTTAATCAATATATCCTGAAAATAATTGTACTCTTCTTCTGTGATTTCATGTGTTATGCTGTTTTATTTCCAAGTAAATGTTGATTGATATTTCAATTCCAACACTTCTTGCGGCGTATCTTCATGATTTTTTAAGCCTTTAGCATAGACAGTTAGACTTTCAATTTCCTTGTTTGTGTTAACATTCGCTTTCACTAAGAAGTTAGGGTCTTCCACTTCTTGTAAAAAACTCATTTGATTCTTGTTGGAACAGTTAGCTCTTTGCATACCCAACATGAACTTTTTGCGATTTTCACGCATTTCTTTGAAAGATTCTTTTAAGTCTTCCGGAATATCCTTTGAATCTAGCATGAGCGTTGCACCATTTTCAGTTTCTTGAACTTCAATACTGCTTAATAAACCAAAAAACATAGACGCTCTTGAGAATCCCATTTTAAATTTTGAAGGGAATTTATGTTCTTTTAATTCATCCTGTTTGATGTTTTCTTGACAGAATTCACTATTTTGGTATTCCCCATTGCCACCTTGTTCAAAAAATCCTCTGTTTCTGAATCCAGGACCAAAAGGTCTTCTGCCGCGGTGTTGAAATGGGTGGAAAGAATGTTTAGTTAAATCCTTGTCAAACTCGCCACCAAAGAATGCTGTTTTTTGACCATTCTTTAAAATCTCAGCATCCAAATTTACTTTCACTTGCTCTTTTTTCTTCATTGTTTTTGTAATATCATACATTAATTTAATTTTGTTCATCTTCTTGAACCTCCAGTTATTAGGTGTTGTTTCAAGCGTTTTTAAGCGAAAAGTAATTTCGAATTGAAATTTCTTAATCAACTACTTGAAGCAATCCGGTTTTTTTTTTAATTACCGAAGTAACCTACGAGAACAATCTTAACTTAGAGGTTTAAAATCCAAATAAAACGTATTTAAAAAGAAATTAAAAACTTTTTAAAAATTTTATAAAGTGATTATTTATTGTTGACTGGCAAAATGAGCTGCATGTTGAACTTAAGGCAATTAATCTTAGATGAGAGGTTAAAAAAACAATTCATTGGAAATGTAGACAATGGAGTTATGTCTTTAATTTCATATATGAAAAAAGTACAAAAAATCTCATCAATTGAGAGCAAAAACACTTGAAGTGACTAATATAAAAAATAGAAAATAAATTCGGAAATTTTTTTTAGAGGAGTGATTTTGTGCAAAAGAATTTAGTTTTTCACATTCCAACTTATACGGACGATCATTCAACCTTTCCCAAACCCGTGAATGAGGAATATGATTATTGGACCCCTTTAATAAAATACTTTTTACTAAAATCTGATACGATTGAAATTCATTGTTGGAATGAAGAAATTGACACATTTGAAGAAATAAAAAAACTCAATTCTTTTGAAATATATAAAGAAGATCGTATTACTATCCTTAAGGGTATGAAAAACTCAATTCTTTCGATGTATCTATCGAAACATCATATCAATAATATCGGAGAGTTCAAATGGTTCACAGTTAATTTAAACAAAGGAATAGTGCCAGTATTTCATTCAGGTCATTGGGGAACTGAGTTCGTTGTAACTAATGCTAGTGAAAAAGACATTGAACTTATCAAAAGTATAATTCCAGCTAAAACAAGTTTTCATCAATATTAATGCATTTCTAAAGAGTAAGATAGTTGGAGGTCACGAGTCACAAAAATGGCTCGTTTTTTATTGAACAAAATGGGAAGCTAGCTAAATAAGGAAAAGGTATTAAACTGTAATTGTTGAATAGTAAAAAAGTATAAATTTATTAACGGGAGGTAACAAATGCTCTTAAATACCGAAGTTTTAGGAGAAGGTGAACCAATTGTCTTTTTACATACAGGTTTACAAACTGGAATGACTGACTTCGATTACCAAAGGGGTTATTTTGTACAAAAGAATAAAGTAATTCTACCAGATCTACGAGGGCACGGGAAATCAACAAGTAATGATTTATCTAATTTCTTTATAGATTCAGCAACAGATTTAACGGATACTTTTGAATATCATGAGATACAATCTGCTCATATTGTAGGTTGCTCTTTGGGTGCATTAGTAGCTTTATTTTTTAGTAAAAAGTTTCCCGAAAAGGTAAAAACTTTAACGATTTCTGGACTAATGCCAGAAAAGCCTACTGATTGGCTAGAAATCCACAAGAAAAATGTAGAACAACAATCAAAAACCATCAATTATTTTAATAATCTTCATGGAGAAGGATGGAAACAGTTTATTTATATGGGAAGGAACGAAGATTGGTATCCTTTTGAAATAACCTGTGATTTAAGTGGACTCAAAATGCCAATTTTATTTATGGTTGGAGAGGGAAATCTACATGAAATTAAAGGAACTATTACATATCCGAATGCAGATAATGATATCCATGTAGCTGTCATCCCTTTCGCCTCTCATCTTGTACACATTGACCAACCAGAAATATACACTAATATATTAGAGAAATTCATATCTCAATATGAACTACATATTAACTAACCTATTTACAATTGGTAAATGGGTATTTTTTTGAAGAGTATTTCCTTTTCTAACTCAACTAGCGCATATTTTAGTTACATATGAGTTCTAAAGGTAGTCTAAATAGACAACCTTTATTAGTTCAAAAATCTACATTTAAAATTAACTGTGCTTTTTAAAAGTAAGTTCTGTTAGCGTAAATTGTTGATTTTCATATTCAACTAAATAACAGGATAGTTTAATAAGAATGCAGTGTATAAGGATTGTTTTATAATGTAAAATACACTGTAAAATTAAAAAAGGAGTAATATTTTGTTCAAAATATATAGGATTGTCTTTGCTATAATTGCACTAACAATATCAATTTTTGGTTTGATAACTAGTAATCACGAGTATCAACCGTTTGCAATTATATTAGTAAGTGTAACGATAATGATTAATGGCATAATTGAATTAAAGGTAAAACAAAAGAAATTTTCTTTTGAAAATCCAAGTATTATTGTAGCTTTATTTCTGTTTGTAGTTACAATCATTTTATTTTTATCCAACTAATACATATGTTAGTTGGATCGGAGTTCTAAAAGTTGTCTAATGAGACAACCTCTTTTTAAGTTCAAAAAACAACATTATAATTTAACAGTGCTAAAATTAAAAAATAATATCGTAATCACCAATATTTTTTCATTAAATCCTTTGACCATTCTGCTTGTTTTATTTCGCCTTTTGGAAGAAACTCTCTCATGATTGGTTTAATATCAATTATTGGTGTGCTATCAATGGCATCCAATCCCTTCACCGTTAGGATTCGGCCATTATGTTTTAAAAGCTCTACAGCTGTTAACCCTAATTTATTCGGTCTATTTTTGCCTCTTTGGGCAAAAATTCCAACTTTTGGATACTTAGTATTATTTCTAGGATGTCTTGCATTGTATTGAATCATTTCGTCAGTAACTTTATCAAAATAAAAAATAATTTCAAGATGTGAAAAATCACTTATACCGCTGAATGCTTCTTCGTTTAATTCATCAACTAATTCGATTTCTGATACGATCGAACCCCAATAATCGTCTTCAATTTCTTTTCTTGAATTCTTCACAAAAGCGATTGGTTGAATAGCAAATGACATCATTCAATCTCCTAACTTATTTAATTTTTAATTACATTATAAAATAATGAAATGATAGGTTAATCTTAATTTTTATATTACTTGATTAGAAAAAAAAGTATGCGATAAAACGCATACTTTTTTACACATCGATATAGTCAGGTCAGTTTTTAAAATACTTTTAATTTCTACCTTTCATTTTTAAAGGTGCATTTTTCATCATTGGATATGTTAAAAATTGAAGTACAATTCCTAATAGCCCGATTAACGAAAATAGATTGATCGGCTTAATAGTTAAAATCCATGAAAATATGCTTGAACTTACACCACTTATTGATATGAAAGTAATGACAATACTTAAAATGACAAGTGTCATTAAAAAATAGAGAATACCTAAACGTCTAACTAATACAGCAATGAATGCTGAAAGACCTAGGATAATAAACCCGATCATTAGATCTACCCAATAATAAGTAAAGAAATGATATTCTGATGAAACTAATCTAGCAGGATGGAAAAAACGAAAACTATTTATTCCTTTGTCTAATAGTGCATTCATAATGAAATATAATATATTTAAGTAAGTTATGCTTGTTATTACCATAACTACTGCCATCACATTATATGATTTTAAAAACTGCCTTCTTGTACTTCCTAATCCAATTGCAACTTGAAACGGTATGACTAATGCTGCTACTGCAAATGTACAAATTCCCCCATAAGTCGGTCCAAATAATGCAGCTCCAGTTTGTAAAGGTATCTTAAATATTACACTAATCAATAAATAAACAACTGTTAGGAACAAAGTAATTAAAGAAAACAATTTAAAATACCATTTAAATTCATCAAAAACTAGTTGATAAGTACCTTGTTTAGACCTCATTTTTTCACCCCTTTATTCTTATTAAGTGTTTTATTTATTAGGTAGTCTTGTAATGTTGCTTTTTCAATTGTAAGCTGATTTGTCTCAGCGATTTTTTTCCATTCAGCAGTAAATAGTTCATCAATCATTACTTTTTGGGTTGAACTTATTTTAGAAGACTCAAGTATTGAAACATTTTTAGTTACTTCTTTTATAACTTCCATATCGCCTGATAGAATAATTCCTTTTTCTCTCATTACTTCCATTTGCTCATAAAATAATGACTTGCCATCATTTACAACAACCATTGTTTCACATAAAGGTTGAATTTCTTCAATATGATGCGTTGAAAGTAGAATGATTCTAGGGTTTTCTTCGTAACTTTCCAAAAGTGCATCGTAAAACTGTTTTCTTCTTACAGCATCTAATCCATTCGTTGGCTCGTCAAGAATTGTTATTTTCGCATTACTTGCTAATCCTAAAATGATTTGTGCTGCAGTTTTCATTCCTTTCGAAAACTTTTCAATTTTTTTCCTTGGTGGTAACTCAAAGATTTCAACTAAATGTTCAGCAAACTCTTGATCCCAATTTGGATGAAAGTATTTACCATACCTTAACAGATCACCTATTCGCCAGTTATGACCAAAAGGATGATTTTCTTGTATATAACAAATATTTTCTAAAGCATTTAAATTATTATATGGCTCTTGACCTAATATTTTAATTGATCCTTGATCCGGTCTATAATGGCCTGCTAGTAGACTCATTAAAGTTGTTTTTCCTGCGCCATTTCTTCCCCATAATGCAATAATCCTTGGCTCTGATTCAATAAAATTAAAATCAGTTAATACCGGCGTATTATTATAGGCATATGTTAGATTATTAATTTCGATCATTTTTTAATCCCCCTAGTTTGAATCGTTTTTTCTTTTGATTAAATCAATTACCATCTCTTCGTCTAAATGAATTCTGTTAGCTTCTTTAAGTAAAGGTGCAACATATTCTTCATAAAACTGTTGTTTACGTTCTAGAATTAACTTTTCTTTTGCACCTTCAGAAACAAACATGCCTACACCTCTTTGTTTGAAAATAATTTCCTTATCAACTAACGCTTGTAGACCTTTCCTTGCTGTTGCAGGGTTAATATTAAAAAATCGTGATAACTCATTAGTTGAAGGTACTTGTTCACCTTCTTTAATTCTTCCATCAATAATTTCGTCCATAATCATAACCGCAATTTGTTGAAAAATTGGCTGTGATTCATCTAATGTTGGTTTCATTAGCAGCATCCTTCTCTATTTAGTTGTTTAGTTAGTTACTTGTGTAACTAACCATACCACTCTTTAAATCATATGTAAAGCTACTAAATAAAGTACGCCTATTTTTTGAAATATAAAAAAAGTTCATTGCACTTGTGCAATAAACTTAAAATTTTAAAAAATAGCTATTATTTTTCCAGAATTCTACCAGTAATACAATATTTCCCTTCTACATAGATTGGATTCTGACTACTTGATGGTAAGATTTTCACTGACTTTATATACTTACTTGTGTAACTATTCGTATTTCCTGGCAGCACCGTAATTAAATGAGTGCTATTGCTATTTATTTCAATTGTTATTGGGTCTGTACTACTTTCACTATTATAGATTGAAATTGTTGCAAGAGCAGTTAAATTTTCTCCTAACTCCCACAACACAACTGGTTGAACAAGAACTTCTTGAATAAAAATATTTCCACATAGATCGATTGGAATACATGGATCAAACTTTGGTGGTATTGGAGACGGTGGTGTAGGTGGTACTGGCGGTGGAACAGGAGGCAGAGGAGGTGGGGGCGCAAGTGGTGAGGCAATACTTGGTAAATTCGGTTTATCTGGTCTTTTTGGTTTCAATTTTATCCCTCTCAATAGCAAAAAATTAAGAACTTATGTATGACTAAACTTTTAAACTATTAAGCCATACTGTTAAAAATTAAATTTTAATAAAAAAGTGACCACAATTTAGCTTTCAATATAACTTGTAGTCACTTTTTAAACTAACAAATCGAATATTATCCGACTCTCACAATAGAAAGTGTAGCCGCGGTAGTCCCTGCTGCTAACGACACCGTCGCTGCTAATGTAGCTGACACCATAACTTGGATCGTATCTCCAGCATTTACATTAATAATCACTTGATTGCTGACTAAACTGATCCCTATGGCAGCTGCAATGTTCGTACCTGCTACTCCAGCACCATTCCGAAATAATTGAAAAGTAGTTAACAAGGATAATGTAGGATACACCTGGTACGTTATCAAATACCTACCACTAGTATTAATTGTAAAAATAGTAGCTGTTGGGTTGTTAACTGTTATATCTGCCGATAAATTTTGTGCGTTAGGAAATGGTATAGGGGTTGGAGTTAATAATGTTAGTGCTATTGTTGCTCCAGAAGTATTTGCAGCAGAGCCAGAAGTGGTAAAACTTGTTCCAGTTGCTCCTGTTCTGCCTGTTGCTCCGGTTACTCCGGTTACTCCGGTTGGACCCGTTGCTCCGGTCGGGCCTGTTATTCCCGTTGCTCCAGTTGGGCCCGTTACTCCAGTCGGGCCCGTTGCCCCTCTGTCTCCAGCTATTCCTGTTGCTCCTGTTACTCCTGTTGGGCCAGTTGTTCCAGTTGTTCCAGTTGGGCCCGACGCGCCTCTATCTCCGGTTCTGCCTGTTGCTCCGGTTACACCAGTTGGGCCGGTCGCTCCTGTCGGGCCTGTTGATCCAGTTGAGCCTGTGGGACCAGTATTTCCAGTGAAGCCTGTTACTCCAGTCGAGCCGGTTGTTCCCGTCGGGCCTGTTACTCCGGTTGCTCCTGTTATTCCAGTTGGGCCCGTTACTCCGGTCGAACCTGTTATTCCTGTTGCTCCTGTTATTCCCGTTGAGCCTGTGGGACCAGTATTTCCAGTGAAACCGGTTATGCCTGTAGAGCCCGTTATTCCTGTTGCTCCTGTTGTTCCCGTCGGGCCTGTTATTCCAGTCGAGCCTGTTATTCCTGTTGCTCCTGTTATTCCAGTTGGGCCCGTTACTCCGGTCGAGCCTGTTATTCCTGTTGCTCCTGTTAGTCCAGTTGGACCTGTTATTCCCGTTGAGCCTGTGGGACCAGTATTTCCAGTGAAGCCTGTTGTTCCGGTCAGGCCGGATACTCCAGTTGGGCCGGTTGGGCCAGTTTCTCCTGTTGGACCTGTTATCCCCGTCGAACCCGTTTTTCCGGTCGGGCCGATTGCTCCCGTCGGACCTGTTTCCCCTGTCGTGCCCGTTATTCCAGTTGGACCGGTTGCTCCAGTTGTTCCCGTCGGACCGGTTACTCCTGTTTCTCCTGTTGGACCTGTTATCCCCGTCGAACCCGTTATTCCGGTCGAGCCTGTTGCTCCGGTTGGACCGGTTATTCCCGTAGGACCCATTATTCCTGTCGGGCCGGTTAGGCCAGTTTCTCCTGTCGGACCTGTTACTCCAGTTGGGCCCGTTATCCCTGTCGAGCCTGTTATTCCCGTCGGACCTGTTACTCCGGTCGAGCCGGTTATTCCAGTTGAACCCGTTCCTCCGGTTGGGCCCGTTATTCCCGTCGAACCTGTTATTCCCGTCGAGCCAGTTATTCCTGTCGAGCCGGTTACTCCGGTCAAACCCGTTACCCCAGTCGAGCCAGTTATTCCCGTCGAACCTGTTATTCCCGTCGAGCCCGTTATTCCTGTCGAGCCGGTTACTCCGGTCGAACCCGTTACCCCAGTCGAGCCAGTTATTCCCGTCGGGCCAATTTCTCCCGTCGGTCCTGTTTCCCCTGTCGTGCCCGTTATTCCAGTTGAGCCCGTTATTCCCGTCGAACCCGTTACTCCTGTCGTGCCCGTTATTCCGGTCGAGCCCGTTGCCCCTGTCGAGCCTGTTACTCCGGTCGAGCCCGTTATTCCCGTCGGGCCAATTTCTCCCGTAGGACCTGTTACCCCTGTCAAGCCCGTTATTCCAGTTGGACCGGTTATTCCCGTCGGACCTGTTACCCCTGTCGTGCCCGTTATTCCCGTCGAACCAGTTTCTCCTGTCGAGCCCGTTATTCCCGTCGGACCAATTTCTCCCGTAGGACCTGTTACCCCTGTCGAGCCAGTTATTCCAGTTGGACCGGTTGCTCCCGTTGGGCCAGTTATTCCCGTCGAACCAGTTTCTCCTGTTGAACCTGTTACTCCCGTCGAGCCAGTTACTCCCGTCGAACCTGTTATTCCTGTCGAACCAGTTACCCCTGTCGTGCCGGTTACTCCCGTCGAACCCGTTATTCCTGTCGAGCCGGTTATTCCCGTCGGGCCAATTTCTCCCGTAGGACCTGTTACCCCTGTCGTGCCCGTTATTCCAGTTGAGCCCGTTATTCCCGTCGAACCCGTTACTCCTGTCGTGCCCGTTATTCCGGTCGAGCCCGTTGCCCCTGTCGAGCCTGTTACTCCTGTCGAGCCCGTTATTCCCTTCGGGCCAATTTCTCCCGTAGGACCTGTTACCCCAGTCGTGCCCGTTATTCCAGTTGGACCGGTTGCTCCCGTTGGGCCAGTTATTCCCGTCGAGCCAGTTACTCCGGTCGGGCCAGTTTCTCCCGTAGGACCGGTTATTCCAGTTGAACCGGTTATTCCTGTCGATCCTGTTACCCCTGTTTCACCTGTTATTCCAGTTGAACCTGTTACTCCCGTAGGACCGGTTATTCCTGTCGAGCCGCTTATCCCTGTTGGACCGGTTGCTCCAGTCGGGCCCGTTATTCCCGCCGAACCGGTTGCTCCAGTCACTCCAGTAGAACCAGTTGGGCCAGTTATTCCTGTTACACCCGTTACGCCAGTGGGACCTGTGGGACCAGTTTTTTTAATCCCATTACAGGATAAAACATTACAAGAAAAACTATTACAGCAACTACATCTATTCGAATTAGAGTTTATTCCATTTAAATACGAATATAAAATTCCATTTTCTACTTTATTATTCACATTAAAAAACATGATTTTTCCTCATTTCATTACATAGTATCGTTCATTCAAAAAATCATGAATAATACTATTTAGATAAAATGAAATATTACATTGAATACCTAACAGTAATACAAAACTCTCCTTCAACAGAGCCAGGTAATCCAGTAGTATCGACTTGAATTTCATCAAATAATTTTTCTGAAAATCCGACGCTGCTTTGCGGAGGAACATTTAGAGTGTCAATTACTGTTCCTCCTCTTAAAAAATTCACAACGATAATGTCTGTTCCAGTATCATTTTTAACATAACCAGTTGCTGATACGATTGAAGCTATGTTATTTGTATAAATCGTAATTACCCCTGTTGTATTAACTTGCCAGGTAATACATACTTTATCTTGAAATATATTTTTAGTTGAACAACAACTTAAACCGTTACACATTTGCTTATCCCCTCATTTTCTTCATTTAAACTGAATAACGTGTCGTTATACAAAATTCACCTTGAAACAGAATATCTGCTCCAATAGGTATAATGGCTTGTATTACATCGAATCTTCTTATTGTAAACGCTAAGCTTGAACCTAATGTTACAGTTTCAGTATTAATCGTGCCCCCTGCAGAATTTAAAAAAACAATTTGTATTGGTAGCGTAGCTGAGCCAACCTCATACTTAACAAACCCAGTTCCAATAATATTTTGATTAATATTATTTTGAAATAAAGGAATGGTAACTGCCGTAGCGTCTCCAACTGCTTGCCATGGAGTACATACTTGGTCTTGTACAAAAATCTTTTCTGGACAGCAACTTAAAGTTGTTGTTGAACAATTACATGATGACATATATATTTAACTCCTCACTCTTTATTAAAAAAACATTATCTACATATATTAATCAGAAAGATATTAACCTGCTTGTACATTTGTCATCAAAAAAAGAATCTACCACTTTAAATTAAGTGATAGATTCCTTTTTTATATTTATTGATCTATCAACTCATCGATAGCCTTATATTACTTCGCCCATTTAGAACTGGTTTCCCCTATGAGGTCATTATTGAGATGGATCTAAAACAAAGTTTTACTAAAAAAATTCATACCTTAATAAAAAATGACGGAATTTATACTAAAAAACAAAATTCTAATTATATAATTGGATATACTTTAACTATAACTTACATACAAATTGTTTCATCAAACGGTGAATTCTAGTATAATAGATAGGATGTAAAAATTTTATTATGATCTTTGATTTAGAAAGGACTTTATAATAGATGGCAAATAAAGAATTAATGAATGAAGTTGCTAAGCGCCGTATTTTCGGAATTATTTCTCACCCGGATGCAGGTAAAACAACTTTAACTGAAAAATTACTACTTCACGGTGGAGCAATTCGTGAAGCTGGAACTGTAAAAGCTCAAAAAAATTCAAAATATGCAAAGTCTGACTGGATGGAAATCGAAAAGCAACGTGGAATTTCTGTAACATCTTCAGTTATGCAGTTTGAATACGATGAAAAAATGGTATCAATTATGGATACTCCTGGTCATAATGATTTTGGTGAAGATACATATCGTGTACTAACTTCTGTTGACTCTGCGGTAATGGTAATTGACGCTGCAAAAGGTATTGAAGCACAGACTAAAAAGCTTTTCCAAGTTTGTCGTATGCGTGGTATTCCTATTTTTACTTTTATGAATAAATTAGATCGCCAAGCTAAAGATCCTTTAGAATTAATGGAAGAATTAGAAGAAGTTCTAGGTATGCCTTCTGTAGCAGTTACTTGGCCAATTGGTAGTGGTATGCAATTTGAAGGAGTATATGATCGTCTAGAAAACGAAGTTCATCTTTTCCGTAAAGACGAAGTCATTAAACTAGGTTCAGAAGGCGTTCATGGTCCAGAATTAGAAGCTCGTTTAGAGCAATCCAATTTAGAAAATTTACGTGATGAAGTTGATTTATTAGAAGGTGCTGGTAATGAATTTAATTTAGATTTGGTTCAAGCTGGTGAATTGACTCCTGTGTTCTTTGGAACAGCATTAGTTGATTTTGGAGTTACACCATTTTTAAATCACTTCTTAGATATGTCACCATCTCCAGGACCACGTAAAACTGTAAACGGTGAAGTAAATCCGACTGATGAAGTATTTAGTGGATTTATTTTCAAGATTCAAGCTAATATGAATCCAGCGCATCGTGACCGTATTGCATTTTTACGAATTTGTTCAGGTGTATTTGAACGAGGTATGAACGTAACGCTTTCTCGTACAGGAAAACAAATTAAATTAAGTCAATCAACACAATTAATGGCAAATGATCGAGAAACAATCGACCGTGCATATGCTGGTGATGTAATCGGTATTTATGATTCTGGTACTTACCAAATTGGAGATACAATTACATCAGGTAAACAAAAATTATTCTTTGAACCATTACCAACTTTCCCACCTGAGCTTTTCTTACGTGTTAGCCCAGTTAACTCATTAAAATCTAAGCACTTCCATAAAGGCGTTGAGCAATTAGCCCAAGAAGGTGCGATTCAAGTTTATAAAAATGAATTTAATGAAGTAATTTTAGGTGCAGTTGGACAGCTTCAATTTGAAGTTTTCGAGTACCGTTTAAAAAATGAATATGGTTCTGATATCCGTAAAGACCATGTAGACTATAATATTGCTCGTTGGGTTAAAACTGATGATGTAAAAGGTCTAAAGAAATACCAAGATATGCGAAACATGCTAGTATACGACCGTTTCGAACGTCCTCTATTCTTATTTGCAAATGAATTTACTTTCAACCGCTTTAAAGAACGTCATGAGGAATTAGAATTAGTTGAAGCTCTTGATGTTAATAATGAGATACAAGTTGATTAATTGTCGTAAGAGACCGATTTATTCGGTCTTTTTTTGTTGGTTTTTGACGAGGTTCTTCTCGCCTATTTTATCCGATTATGCTTGTATTTTCAAACGTTATTTTGCGGAGAATATATAAGAATATCCCGGTCAATGCTAGTATAATTACGGTCATTTTTACGGAGAAACCGCGCCATTAAGGTACAAAAAAATATAACGTCCCTCGTTAGAAGGACGCTCTAAATTTATACTTTATCGATGACTATAAAACGTTGACCATTAGCGTATTCAAGTACTATTACATAGTCGTTAACATTTAATGTACTTTTAAATTTAATGTATTTAGTCGTCGCTGCAGAAAAGTTAGCATTATCAGATATTTGTATCTCGCGTACGGTTTCGTTTAAATGATCGCAAAGTAAGAAGTCGTCATCTGTATACTCTAAAATAAGCTTCGAGATAATAAACTTTATTTTTAAGTCTGGCAGAGGACTAATTACTTGCGCAACTAAAACACTAACGTCCGCATTATATCCTAGATTCTTTATCGCCTGTGCTAACCTAGTTGGACCACCTGTGCTCATTAGATTACCCCCACATGTGTCATAAGTTTTCGAGCTAATTTATCGGCAATTTCATTAATATCCGAATCTTTACGTACATTCATCGTCTCAATATTAATCGAGAATCCCTTACCGCCTTTACCGTTACCTTTGTTATAAGCGTCGTTTTCTTCCGGCGTCATAACTCTCTCACCCTTGTGGAGCGTAGCCTGATATCCATTGTACGGGACATTTGCGAGCCCACCAGCATGCGATTTACCTGCTCCGCCGCCAATTCCTACCATGCTACCAATTTTACTTCCGGCCGTACTGACCCAACTCGGCATTTTAAAGCTACGGATTTTCCCCATTAACGAATCCCAACTCGAAACTAACGCTTTTACTGCTCCAACAACCAATCCGATTGGACCAAGTAGTCCTAAGAATAAACTTTTTAACGGTCCCATCTTATTCCATAGTTCGACTGTCTTCGTTTTTACTAAGTCCCAATTTCGATAAAGTAGGACTGCTCCTGCCGCTAATGCTGCTATTGCTATTATTACAGCACCCACGGGATTCGCGTCCATGGCAACATTCAACGCCCATTGTGCTCCGGTTAGTAGTCCGTAGGCTAATTGCAGTCCTTTAACGACAGCTATTACGCCCTGTATTATCATCAATCCGAGCATTGCCGCTCTAAACGTTACGACCGCAGCAGTAAGCGCGAGTACGACCGAAATCGTTCCGGACCAATGACTCGTAATTAAAGAGACTATACCTTGCGCACCGGTTAATATTGCGCTAAATCCCGTTTTAATCGGCTCAAGCGCTGTATTAAAGTCTTGGAATTTTTGTTTAATCGTTGGCCAATTATCCTTAATGTACGAGCCTAACTCGACCGCTTTCGAAACTGCGCCGGCTAGGAAATCGGATCCCTTTTCTTTTAAAAAGTTGAGTCCACCGCCTTGAATCCAATTATTAATATCGGTCAATGGCTTTTTGAGTTTTTGGAGAGCTGCCGTTCCCATCTTGACGAGCGCCGTCGTGACATTACTTTGAAGCGTCATCCACTGCGCCGAAGCTGACGTATTTACTTGGTTAACGAATTTTTGCGTAAATCCAAGCTGATTAAGTACCTTGTCTAACGCTGCAATCTTTTCTTTTGCAGTGTCAGCGCCTTTAAATGTTTGCTTCAACATTGATCGAGGTATATTGAAACGTTCTTGTAATGAAACTAGATCACCGGACAACGCCTCACGAATTGCAAAGGCAGCGCCTTGCATCCCTTCAAGTTGGTTAGAACTCGCTAAACGTTCGGTAATTCCGAGCAAACTGTTAATTTGCCCTAAATCTTTCGTGATTGGCAAGAAGGCTTTGCCAGAATTCATGAAATCTGCGTCTGAGAATACGGACTTTAATCCTTTCTGCTGAAGCATATCGAAAAGCTTATTCGCTTTTTCTGTGTCGTTTACTAACGCAGAAAGTGTTAATTTATTTGTTTCGATTTCCATTGCGCCTTTCATTGCCGTTTTTAACGTGTCGACTGCAAGCGTAGTAACTTTATACGTCGCCCCTAATTTTACGAGTTGACTTGTTAAACTGCTCGAACTGCCCGACATTCTTGATACGGCTTGATTTGCGCGTCTTAGGCCTGAAGTAAACCCGTTATCGTTAAGTCGTAGGGCTGCGGTTAAATTAAATGACATCTACACCACGTCCTTCTACTTTGCGGATTAAACAGATAACCGTTCTAATCGTTTTAAGCATTGATTTAAGCTGCTTCTGAACGATTCGGCCAGTAGGCTTATAACGGCTAGCTAAATCGTTAAAAGTTCGCAATTCCTTAGTAAGAGTAATCGTCTTTACACCGAGAAGCTTAATTTCTGCGTCTTCCTTTCGCATCTTGAACTCTTCGCCAATACCGATCAACTCGGACATTTCTTCTAGTACGTCCGCATAATCAACTTTACGAGCAATTACGTTTTCAACGACAAAAAGGAGCTCGCTATACCGCTGAACTCTTAAATCATAAATATTCATCTATTTCACTCCATTCTATAAATTAAATAAAAAGACGCCAATTAAGGCGCCCCATACATTACTTTTTTGGTGTAACACGCTTAGTTACGATTGTCGGAACCTTTAAACTTTCCTTACCTGGGCGTGTTAGTTCGCGAAGTGTAATTTTTTTAGCCATCGTTATTCACCTCCTTCTAAATATAAAAAAGCGCCATATTAATTAGCGCTCTCTTCTGTTTCTTCATTTGACTGATTATTTAATTGCTGCTTTACCGCCGCATATGTTACACGAGCTTCAACTGACCCTAAAATACGTGCTGCAGCAGCCATTTTCGTTAAATCGTCTTCAGTTAATACACTTTTTTCAACTAATTTCTTTCTCATTTGGTTAATAACGATATGTGAGTTCATTATTTAACTTCCTCCTTGATTTCGCTTAATTTTTCGATGTACTTAAATCCGTCCGGGTATTCTAAGAAGTTAGAGTTTAGCTCTCTATATGCTAAAACTAAATCATGAATATTATCCGAAATTGTATTGAAATACTCGAAAGGATTACTTAAGTAATTTAAAACGCTAGTTTCTCCTGATTCTCTAGCCATCTTACTAATTTCCAGGGCTTCTTCTGTTAAATCTTTATACTGAGTTTTAAGAGATTCTTGATCGAAATACGCCGACATAAGTAAATTCATACCAAGTTCGGCCTTTTTGATTACTTCTGGGCTAAACTCCGAATATACTTCAGTTCTAAATTTTGACCACTCTTTTATAACGTCGGTTTTACTAATCTCACTAAATTTAGCGTTCACTACCTTCATTGCACTTTCAAATTCAGAATTAACGTAAACCAAATCAGCTTTTAAACTATCAATTTCTTTACGGAGCTTTACTTTCTCTTTTTCGAAATCGGCGTTCTCTTGAATTTCTTTCGTAACCAGCATTTCTAATTCGACTTTCTTTTCTTGAATCTTCGCATTTAAGTCATCAACTCGGCTTTGATACTTAGAAATCCACTCTTGTCTCGCAACATCCTGCGCTTTATATTTATCTAATAAATCAAATCGTTTAGTTTCATTCATAATTGTATTTACCCTCCATTTTAGTAGTTAATTTTCTTATTAATCTATAAATCCAAGCGTTAAACCTAGACGGCTCTCGTTTCGGTATTAACGTTGGGAATTCATGCAACTCTTGTAAAATAGATAACTCTTGTCGTACTAAATCGTCCATCTCCGGCATTTCTAACTTGTAATGAACTGCGATACCTGGCATTCCTCTATAATAATGAAGGAACGGAATGATATCCGATTCAATTTCGTAGCCATAAAACGAATGATATTGTACGATTGTCTCAACGCCCTCTAAGAACTTCGCTTCGGATTCAAACGGTCCGCAGATACCATCGCAGTAATGACCATCGGACCCGTAGAACAACGCGCAATAGATTGTAAGTCCATCAACCTCGCGCTTCGATATCTTTATATACTGTCTCAATCTCCGCTCATCCTCTCGCTCAATGAATTACGTCTTTCTACCGCATCTATTCCCAGGCTTACGGTGTCAAATCGTAACCGGTTCAAGTACTGAAAATCTAGCTTTACGTTAGCTCCTACGAACGGCCTGTTCTTGCGGACGAATTCCGCTTTCTTTTTAAAGTAGTTAATCGTAGAGATAAATGTTATTTCCGTCGCATCGTCCGGGGCTTGGCGTAAAATTAACGGGATAACGTGCTGCAATAATCGGCGCTGACTCGAAAACTCTGATCGCAACAAGTAAAGCGAGGCTATATAGATAACCTCGCCGTTTTTGTCTATTATCTCGACTCCTACTCCGTGCGCCTCTGAATCCTTCGAGAATACCGCTAAGTAAACTCGTAAACTCATTCTTTACCATCCTCTGCTTCATTTTTGAAATTAACCTTCATTTGCTCGACTTCAGTATCGGTGAGCTTTTTATTTATTAGGCTCTCGGTAAACTCACGCACGAAAGTAGTCCATAACTCCTCTGTAAATTTATCGCTAGACGAGTAAAAATCATAGATATGACGTTGCCCTTTACTAGAATTGCATCTTCGGCAAACAGGCAGTAAGTTTAACGGAAGGTTTAATCCGTGATAGCAATGATCGATCGTAGCTTCCGTAGGTGTTCCGTTAGCTCCGTCCATTTGTACACCGCAATAACTGCACGCCCTTTTACGTAATAACTTTTCGATTTCCTCAACCGATATTAATACGTCTCTATTGTGACGGATTGAGTATTTACGCAGTCTTTCACGTAAGTAAGCGCCTTGACTTATTCGGTATTCGCGCCTACATTTTCGGCACCTTTTCCTTACACCGTCTTTGTAACGCTTATCCGTTTCGAAAGCTGATTTCGGCTTTATTTCGTCACATACTTTACATTGGCGTGTTTCCATCATCGTTTAACACCACCTTGCTCGACGATTTTATCTAACTTAGCGTCGATTTTTCGTAAAATATCCGCGATATCGCCCATTGATTTAATAACTACCTCGATTGCTTTTTGCTCGTTTCTCTCACTCATTCTCACTCGCTCCATTCGATTTTAGTTTTAGTCGTTCAAAGAACGCTCTAGCTTAGCGATGGTATTCCGCATCTCATCGAATACCTTCACTTTTCCACTCTTTTCAACCTCGACTAGCACTCGTAAATACTCAATTAACGCATAAACTTCGGTTCGTTTTTCATAGTCCATCATTCGTAGCTCCTCTCTCTTCACTTTTTCGCTCTCTTACGGAAAGCATTACGTTTAATTGAAAATAACTCGACTAGCGACGGATCAGGCTCGCCGTCTTTGCGGTAGAATATCGCAGGATTAATACGGTAAAACGTTTCCGATGTTCCTACCGAGATATCCACAAATACGAAATGATCGCCAACTTGCATACGTCTAAACTTGTTATAAAGAGTCTTTTCGTCGATTCCAGTCAGCTCTGCGATTTCCGACTTATTTAGTGGCTCCGTATAGTCCATATCATTCTCATAAGGATTAGCGCAAAGTGTATTCGTTTCTTGATGCACGTACGGAAGCAGCTTATAAATAAAACCTAAGTCCGCTTGTTTAGCGCTCTTATATAACGATTTAACCGCCGTACAGAACGACTTAATTACGCGAGGGTCTTCAATTTTACCTTTATAGTGATAAGCTCTATTAACGTAATAAACCTTTTTAGATACCGTTATAATGTCGTTATTCTTCATTACTTTCATAAACGCATCGAACGTATTTTCACTTACGTCGAGTAGCTCGATTAACTCAACTCGATTTAACGGTCTACTATTTACGCTAATCGCACCTTCATAGTCGATATAGCATTGCAAGTATAATAAGTAGCCTAGATGTGTCATTTTAATATCGTTAGGCAATGATTTAACGGCTTCCATATCCGTAAATGTAAACCACTTATCGCGACCTTTTTTCGCTTCGTTACGAGATTTAAAGGCTTCGGCTTGCTTTACGCTAACCATTTTGTGAGTTGCTGCAGGCGCTTGGATAAGTAGCTCGCCCGTTTCCGGATCGATGACCGTTTTTACCTCTGTAAAATACTTATGCTCGTCAGTTAATCCCTGGATTTTTGTGTTCATACAATTTCTCCTTTGAATGTAATTTGTAAGCTTGCTTTAATTTTTCTAATTTGTAATCGCTCAGTTGAAACTCCCGTATTACTTTATTTGCAACCTTTGGAGTAAGATTGCGCTCATCCTTTTCTATTCGATAAATTAGCGAAGCTGAGATACCACAAAGAGCGCTCATCTCGTCCGCGGTTAATCGATAAAACATTCTTATAAACTTGAAATCTTCGTTTTTTAGATACATATAAACCCCTCCTTATTTGTCCTTTTTTTCGTACATTTCGGTAAAATAAAAAAAGCTACCCCGCGGAGGTAACTTAAGTTAGCGAATATTTAGGTGTTCCTATAAGGTATAGGCGTTAAGAGCCTAAAAACATGTATAGGAATTATGTTTTTTTCTTCTTCATATATAAGGATAACTAAAGGCATAAAAAACACCATTCTATTAAAAAAATTTATCCCTCACTATATAGGCCGTGGGAAGACGAAAATTATCGTATCCTTATGAAAAAAATATATCTCTCATATATAAGGATAACTAATCGGGTAAATTATCGTATTCACCGCAAATTTTTTATTACTACACTATATAAGCCGTTAAACTGTTAAAAGTGTGTATACGTTAGTAATTATTTCTTTCATATATAGGGATACATATTACACAAAAAGATGTAGTCTAATCGAAAATATTTTTATTCCTCACTATATAAGCCGTTAAAAGGCTGAAAATACACCATTACAGATAAAAAATTTTATCCTTCACTATATAGACCGTACTAACTCGAAAAATATGGGTACCTCGAAAAAAAAACTTTCCATATATACGGATACATATCGTAATGAATTATCGTATTGGATCGTTAATACTTCTCTCATAACGTATAGGCGTTAAGAAGCGTAAAATGGTGTATTCGAAATTAATTCTCTTCATAATATAGCCCGTTAAATGACATAAAAAGGTGTAGTCTAAATAAATATTCTTTTCAATACGTAGGACAGCAAATCGTAGAAAAGTATCGTATTCAAATTACGAAAATTATCTCCTCACTATATAAGCCGTAAGAGCACGAAAAATATACCCTCTGAATTGAATTTTTTATCTCTCATATATAAGGATAACAACTGGCCTAAATTATACCCCTCATATATAGGGATACATTTTAATAGGAAAAACACCCACGCAGTAAAACTTATTCTTCAATATATAGGCCACGAAATGACGTAAAATGGTGTATTCGGACGGAAAGTTTTTTATCTCTTACTATATAAGCCGTGAAATTGAATAAAATATGTACATTTAAGGTGAAATTTTTATCCCTTCTCTATATAGGCCGTGGGAATGAGTAAAATAGGGTAACCAAAGTAAAAATATTTTTATTTCTCACACTATAGACCGTACTAACACTAAAAAAACAAGGTTCTCATAACGTAGGACAGCAAATGAGCCAAAATTACACCCATTACCATAAAAAATTTTTGTTTCTATACTATAGGCCGTACTAAAAGATAATATGTAGGGTATCCCTTACTTATATGGATAACTAACGGTGTAAAATGGGGTATTCTAATCGAAAATATTTCTATTCACCTTATACTCCGTACTAACCGATAAAAGTTGACGCCTTCATTATATAAACCGTACTAACTGATAAAAGTTCACGTTTTATAACCTTCTCAATACGTATAGGCATTAAGGATTAAAAAATACACCATATAACTATAAAAAATTACTCCTTCATATATATGGATAACCAACGCCACAAAAGATGTATATTATCGATAAACTTTTTCGAAATTTTTTTATTAAAAGATAGCGCTACGATAGTTGCGCCATATTTATAATTCTTTAAATGATTCTAATTACTAATGCTTCTTATTTATGTGACGCCGATCCGTGTGACTAATCCGTGTGATTATCGGAGCAAAACAAAAAGCCGAGTCATACCCTCGCCTAGCGGGTACGATTCAGCTATCCGTAATGCAAGTATTTCATACCGTCCATTTTTACCACCTCACGTAGTTGCCGCTACATGATGCTACGTGTCTTAAGTTGTTTGCCGACAACCATTTTATTTTAACAGGGTTATTGCCGTAACCCTATCGCTTATTCAAGAATTAAGTTAATTAGTAGCTCCGGATTATCGCTTAAATGGTCTTCGCCGTCGTTATCTAAATCTACAACAACCGCACCTTCAGTTGGCGACGGATGAGCGTGATATATTGCTACGCCACCGATAGCGTCCGCAACGATTACTACACCCGCTTCTACGCAATATACACCGATTTCGTTCTCCTCTTCTCGAAAGTGATCCTCATAACGATATTCGACTACAACGCTTCTTCTCTCCATTTTCAATTCCCCCTAATTAATTAGTTTTTATTTGCTAAACTTTCGATAGCTTTTATAAATGGTTTACTTACTAACAATTCTTGATTTTCTTCAATAATGTCGATACTTAATCCGTCGACGTAACCGCCTACAGTCTTAATATGTAGATCGAAGGATTCTTCATCGATAACTATCTCTTCTTGATTGCGTGCAAGTTCTTCGTCTAAAATTCGGAATACAAATTCGCTGCTCTCTTCAAACAATTCAAGAAGTATGTGAGGTGCAATACGATATACGTCTTTTGTTTCGGACCAGGTTTCGCCGTTAAAGTCTTTACCTGTGCGAGTAAATTTCGTTGTGGGGAGTGTCATAGCGTAACCCCCTTCATTTTCGTAACTAATCCAGTTAAACATTTTATTGCCTCCTCAACTGTATTTTGACGACTGAAGTATAACTTCTGACTTAATAATATAACTACAGGAGTCATACGTCAATACTTTTTTTAAAAAAATTTAAAAATAAAAGTATGACTATAGAAGTATGACGGTATATAATAGAACTATCGATAAAGAAAGAGGGCTATTACTATGGGATTTAATTTTAAGTTAGCTGGTATCTTAAAAGATTTAGAACAAACCAAGAATAGTATTGCAGTTGAATCTAAAGTTAGACCTGCTACAATACATGATCTAGTTGAAGGAAATACTAAAAGAATAGAACTTCCTACTATAGAAAGAGTGTTAGATACGATTAATAAAGTTGCAAAAGATGCGGGTAAAAATAAGACATATACCTTAGACGATTTAATTGAGTACACAAAAGAAGACGCCGATGAGTAATCGGACGTCTCTTTTTTTTGCGCTAATTCATCGCGTAACTTAAAAGTAGTTCGTTCGCATTCTTAAATTGATATATTTCTAAGAACGTATCGATTTCGTAAGGTGTTTCGGAAAAAATAACGATATAAGGAAAGCGCGCGGGCTGCGGTTGCCACGGTAAAGACGCCCAAGCATTCGAGTGATAGTACTCTTCATACCGTTTAATCTTTTCGTCCATAACGGCTTTAGAGTATTTCGTAAGTTGGACTTCGACGAAAAATGGCGTTCTTTTCATTATCATAAAAGCGTCCGGCTCTACGGTTTTCTTCGGACCTAGCTTCGGCTCGACGTCGAACGTACCGATATAGTTTTTTAATGTTTTGTACACGTTGAATATTTCTAAGTAATGAGGGATTTTTTGCGATGTCTCTTTAATTGGGTTTTCTTTAGCGAAGTAAATTGCGGGATTTTGTCTTTTAGATTGTTTAATAAGACCACGATCTCGTAATCTTCTTAATACTTGGTTGCAATTTGAGACTGCGCTTTTCTTGGTTGAAAAAAATAGATTAATAAGATCATCGCGTCCCAAACATTTAAACTTATTTAGTGTAGAAAGTATTTCTAAATCTCGACTATTCACTTTAATACACCCCAGACGATAGCTTTTTTCTCCTTGCCTTTCTTAGCTTGCTTCTTGCTCGGCTTTGCTTCTTCCGTAGGCTCTAATTCCTCGATAACGGGCTTTTCAACTCTTAGAGGGTCTAACATTTCTTCCGCAATTACTTCATTTAATAACGGTACTTTAACATCAATTAGACCTATTGTAGATTTCATTTTCATATGTCCTTTAATTTTTATTTCCTCACACCCTTTAGTATCAATAATAATCTTACTATTCGTTGCATCTTGTTGCCTTCCACCAATGCGAACAGTTAACAACGCTTTAATTATTCCTTCAAGCACATCTGAATCTGGTCTTTGAGTGCTTAATATCAAATACACTCCTAAAGCACGGCCGATTGCAGCAATTTGTTTAATAGCTTTTATAGTACCTTTCCCTTCAATCAAGGAATATTCATCAATACATACGACAATATAAGGCGGTTTTACTTTTTTAGGAAGCCTGTTAATATGGGGCACTCTATTCTTTTTTAATAATTCACCTCTTTCTTTCAATTCGTTTACTAACTCATAAAAGCGTTTTTCAATTATTCTATTTTCGTGTGTGTTTTCTATAACATGTGGTACATCATCGAATATAAAAAACTCTGATTTTTTTAAATCAAATAAATATAACTTTAATTCTTCTGGTGTTTTATTAAATATTAATGTTGTCAATATGGATCTTAATAAAACACTTTTCCCGCTACCCGGCTCACCTGCGATTAATAAGTTAGGTTCTTCCACCATGTCATAAGAAATAACATTTCCACTTATATCCCTTCCAATATAGATCGGCAAGTTGTATTTTAAGTTCGATTCAATAGATGAGTAATTGTAATTATATTTTTCTTTTAATGGGTTGTTTACATAAACATATAGTACGAAAGTTTTAGAGCTTACTTTTTTTAGATGGACGTTAGTACCGAATTCTTGTTCAAAGACATACGCTTTCTTCGCTAAATCACCTGGATCGAAACCTCGAGGTAAGTTAAGGACAGCTTCTATACCATTCTCTAATAATCCAACTCTGACAATCTGCGGATACACTTGGACATCCCCGTATTTTCTAAACATTTCACCCAATTCGAAACACTCTTTTATCTTTGCTTCAAACAATTTCTTCGATTCTAACTCCTTTAAATATTCTGAATATTTTTTTATCATTTTCCATGTATAAAGAGCGACCCTTTTGGGCATACTCGGTGTTCCCTTTTCCTTCTCCATCTCTCTTCTCTCCCCCTCTTATTTACATAATTTCAACTTTACCGTTAAACCAACGTTAAACCCGTAATTGGTTAACTTTCGATGGTTAATCAAAAAGTTAGTTCGATAGTTAACTCGAAATATGATCGTTAGTTAATCAGCGATAAAACGGCTAGTTAATTAACTCTGTTTTAAATAGTTAACTAATCCGCTTAATATTTTATATGCGGCTGGTTAGTTATTATTGCAAGTCCGCTTGATAAAGGAATTTGTACTTTTTTATCGAATTATTTTATCGAGGTGGTTAACTTTGTTCGTTTCGAAATTAAAGGAAATTTTAGACGATCGCGGAATTAAATATACTCACGTTGCTAAAAAAGTAAAGATAAGCAATACGACGATGAGCTCATTAATTAATAATCAATCGGCCCCAACATATAAAACGGCTTACTATATTGCGAAAGAATTAAATATGAAGATGGAGTCGATCTGGTACTTTAAAGAGGGCTAGTAGAAGGATAATCGAAAAGCCTACCGAATAAGGTTATTATATAGATGGAAAATTTTAGGGGGCTTTATAATGAAAAGATCAATTAGAAGTATCGTATTAGGAACCGCAATCGCTACCGGACTAATTATCGCTAGTGGCTGCTCGAATACTACGGAATCACATGAATCTACGGGTAAATCCGTTGTTATAACGAAGGCAGAGTTCGATCAGGTTCAAAACGGCATGACAACGAAGCAAGTATTCGATATTATTGGCGGTAAAGGCGAGGTAATGAGCGAAGCAGGCGAGAAAGATAAGCCAGGGTATACAATTCTTTACACTTATAACGGTAAAGGAACGGGGGCTAACGCTAACTTTACGTTCCAGGACGGTAAGTTAATGGCGAAGGCTCAATTCGGATTAAAATAACGCAAATAGGCTTAATATGCACGAATGTCTATTTACATTTTGTTTAAATGGAATATATTGTAAAGAGTAGTTCTTGTTTGCTCAATATCACCTACCACCACCTATTTTAACCCAAAAGAGAAACTCCGGTGTTTCTCTTTTTTTATTTTACAAATGTAAACCCCGAGTTTATTTTTATTGCGCGGATTTTTAATGCACCAGAAAACGCATTTTCGAAGGGGCCGGTTGGGGGGAACGAAAAAAAAGGTCGACCTATTGAGCCGACTCTCGTTCGTTCTTATAACGGATAAGTGTCCGCTTCGGTATGCCCGTCTTCGCTTCTACTTCTCTATACGTATGGCCTTCGTTAAGTAATCCTAACGCATGGTCCACTTGCTTCTTCGAATACTTACGCGGTCTTCCTTCTCGATAGTCTGCGCTTTGCTTAGCTAACGCCTTGCCTTCTTGCGTACGTTCTACAATCATATTCCGTTCCATTTCCGCAACTGCTAGCATCGTTTGTAGGAAGAATTTCCCCATCGTAGTATCCTCTAATAATCCGACGTTTAAAACGTGGACTTTTACGCCCTTTCCGAAAAGGCCCTCGATAATCTCGATACCTTCCTTCGTATTCCTCGCTAGACGATCGAGCTTCGTTACGACTAAAGTGTCGCCTTCTTTTAACTCGCTTAACAGGTGATTAAACTCCGGACGGTCCGTCTTCGTTCCGGTAAACTTCTCCTTATAAATAACTTCGCAGCCTTCGCTCTCCAAGTGATTCGTTTGTACCGTTAAGTCCTGCGCTACAGTTGAAACGCGAGCATATCCGTACTTCATATTCGCCACTCCTTCTGCGCTAACTTATGTCACTAAGTTTAGGCACCGTTTATACCTTGATATTATCACGTTGGAATTACGGTGTCAATACTATTAAGTTATGTCACCAATTACGTAACCCCCTGAGTTCAAACCCGCGTCAGTACTGGCCCGAAGTTGCTGAAATATTACGTAGTATTACCTCGAAATGTTGCAATTCGTTGCGCCAATAATCTTAATTAACGTTGATCCTACGCTATTTATTAAAAAATGCCGTTTGCAACACTGAAAAATTTCGGAGGGGCGTCCGTCAGAGGCCTCGTGCTACTTAAAAGTCTAACTTTGTATAGTACAAAAGCCCCCGCAAACGTTGATATGATGCTATTCGTTAATTAAAACCTCGTTAGACTCAAACATTTATAAATCTATATTAAAGATATTGGTTAAAATAAAACGATAACTTAAAAGGAATGATTTGCTTGGAATTATTTACATTTATTGTATCCCTATTTATGTTTGGATTTCTTTTGTTGTGTGCTTGGGTTTTACGCAAACTCGACGAATAAAGTTTACGCAATATCGGTTTCATCAACATCAAATCGCTTGCTAAACGCTTCAATCTCATCGTCCAAGTTGTCGTAATCTACCGTGTTATCTTCTTCGATATACGGCGCTCTTGTTACCTCTACTTTATCCGATAACATTCCGTTCATCTGAAGTAAAAGCTTCGCTGCGGCAGCATTTCCGCCTTTGATGACCATATCCGTTAAAGCTTCGATCACTTCCGGTAATCTATTACGAGATTGGCGCACCATTTCCGCCTTAAGCTCCTTCTCAAATAACGGTTGTTTACGCCAGTTAAATACCGTTGCTCTACTTACTCCGCACTTCTTAGCGATTTCTTCAATCGTAAGTCCTCCGTTTTTAGGTTGCGCTAAATATTGTATTGCGATGTACTGCTCCGTTTTAATATACTTTGCCATGATATCGTTCTCCTTTACGTTTTATTATTTTAAGACATAAGAAAAGCGCCCCCTATCGGGAACGCCGTCTATTGTTTATTTTCGATATAACTTATATATTATCGATAATATTTAATATAAAGATAGCCCAGCCGTAATGAGCGTTAGCGAATGTAGGCGGGGCCAGTGTTGTTATCTTTTCCTTTATCTTCGGTATGAACGTATAGAGAAGATAAAGAATAAATTTTAGCCCTAAATCGGCTGTAACCGTTGGGAGAGTAAGGCTCAAGCCCTTTTTTCGAACCCAAAAAAAATGCCGATGTTTGGCCAATTTACCCCAAAAAAATGCCGATGATGTTAGACTCGTAAAGTGTTGTAAAGCTAATTAACCGCCCCTAGTATGCTTATTTTTGGGAAGTTTTGCGAATAAAAAGACGCCCAATATGAGCGCCGTTTGTTCGTTCATTTAATTAAAGATGTAATAAATTCGCTAAAGTTCCGAGTATTGCTCCGCCAAGTAATCCTAATATCACGTGCATATTTCACACCCCTTTACGGTTAGTGTGCCGAAATCTTTCCGAAATATTCATCAGGATAACGGTGAATGCTTACGTCCCCGTTCTAATATTACTTTCTGCTCGGTCCCTTCAACATATCTTTGCGTAGTTGATATTTCGGTATGACCAAGCAGTTTAGAAACGGTAAACAGGTCGACATGATCTAGCATAGATGTAGCGTAAAATCGTCGGAAATTGTGCGTTAATATTCTAGCATCTAGTCCGATTGCCTCGCAGGCCTTACGCAGAACATTCCGAGTAACAGTATAACTTATCATTGTTCCGCGATTAGAGAAGAATAAGTACGGACAATTGTCGCTATGAAGCTGTTTTTCTCTTACGAGTTGATAGCGAAATAGCTGCTTATGAAGTACGTCAGAAATCGGAACGAATCGCTCTTTATTACCTTTCCCTTTAATTCGTATCTCATTTTCGTAGATATCCCCTAATTTAATATGACAAAGCTCTGCGTTTCGGATGCCAGTTTCAGCGAAAAGTGTAATGATCGTTTTATTTCGTACATCTTGGAACCTTTTTCCGCGATAAAAATCTAACATTGATTTAATTTCTCCGACATTGTACGGTTTAATTACGCTAATTTCCTTCTTAACGTTTTTTATTTTATCGGTAGGATTCCGTTTAACGATTTCCTCTTCTACTAGCCAGTTAAAGAATCCGCGAATGATTCCTAGCCTCGTATTAATTGTACCGCCTTTAAGGTTGCGCTCTTGGCAGTCGTAAAGATAGTCCTTGACCATGCTTCGGTCAATCTCTTCGATATCATCCGTTTCGCACCAATTGAAAAAGTGCTTAATATCCTTGCGGCGAGCGTCAAGAGTATTCGGGCTAATTCCTTCGATTTTTGAATCGCGTAGATATGCGTTTAGATATCTTAGCATAATATTTCCTCCTAAATGCGCTAATGCTTGTATATTGCGCTCATTTTCCGAAGAAACCCCGTCATATCAACGTTTACCCCACCAAGATATGCGAAACATGCTAGTATACGACCGTTTCGAACGTCCTCTATTCTTATTTGCAAATGAATTTACTTTCAACCGCTTTAAAGAACGTCATGAGGAATTAGAATTAGTTGAAGCTCTTGATGTTAATAATGAGATACAAGTTGATTAATGTTATTTGAGGGTTAAAATACAGGGAGACAGGGGATAATTCCTCTGTCTTTTTTCTATAATTATTTCATACTTCCTTTTCACTTTATAAAATCGTTATGTAACTAACGCATTGCATTAGTTGAATTAGCATTAAAAAAATTGATTTCACCAAACAGTCTTTTTAGTACGCAAAAATCAATATTTTAGTTTAACAGAGCCTTATTAAAAAAAAGAAACCCATAAGATGCGGTTTCTCTTTTTCATTTATTCTTTAATTTCTCCTGTTTTAATGCCTAAATCAATTAAATTCTTATTCATTTTATCAAAGTACGTTGATACATCTTTTATATTATTTTTACCCGTAGCGTCAGTCATTAATATAAAGTTATCATTCCATTCACTCACATACTTTTCTTGTTTCATACCTTTTACACTGTTAGCTAGTTCAAGATAGTGACTTGAAGCTTTGTTTTCTTTGTCTAATAATTTGGTATAGTCGTCTGGTGTTATTTCCTCATTGTTTGATTCTTTTACCATTAATTTTAGTATGGAAATTTTAATATCCTGCATGGCTTTAACCATTTCACTATAATTTTGATGAATTTTTTCCTTAGTTTCCGCAGTTACTTTGCCTTTATTATCATTTACACTCTGACAACCAGCTAGACCAGTTAACATTGCTATTGCTGAAATTGACACAATTAATTTTTTCAATTGGATTAACTCCTTTTAACATATCGTTTCTTAATAATGAATGGGCAATCGCTATTGCTTAGAAATAAACATGAAACCTCACCTTAAATCAAATGAATATTTTATACTCTAAAACAAATACTCTATAATGTAGGTCTTGCTTATTACAACCAATCTCTAGTATACCTCTACGACCTACCTATGTACACTCAACACCTGTCTTACTGACAGGTGTTTTTAATTTTAGACTATTTATTTATAAAATACACAGACTACGATAAGATGAGCCAGCTCTGCTCCTTTACTATCATCCCTGCAGAATAAATAACTCAACTATTTTTTCCCGTAGTTAAAGATAAAACTTTTTTATACATCCTTCTTTTTTGAACTATTTTCCATTTCAGCAGACTTCATCGAATCCTTGTAGAGTAGTTTCACTAAGAATCGATACCTATCAACTATCCAGACTTCAATATACTTTTCCATAATTAACCCTCCCATTTAGTGTCCAGACATCTTGATATAATCTTGTATTCTCCCTCTCACCCCTAGTCCCCACTGTGTTTAATGGGTCGATATATGTGTAACATGTTAGTATATGACCGTTTCGAATGCCCTCTATTCCTATTTGCAAATGACTTTACTTTCAATCGTTTTAATGAACGTCATGAGGAATTAGAATTGGTTGAAGCTCTTGATGAGAATAATGAAAAACAAGTTGATTAATCAAAAAGCGAATGTTTTTACATCCACTTTTTTATATTGTTGAAAAAAATTTATAGGTGTTTAAAAACTCAAAAAAGCCGACTCTACTAAAATTAGTAAGTCGACTTTCTCCTAAATAATCTTAAAAGTTTTATTAGATTACATGTTTTTCTGAACTGATTTTATCATTTTTTTTGCTTGAAAATAAATTAGCTAATGCTTCTGGTAAGGCGATCATAGCCGGTAGGAAGATTGGTAGTAAAATAAAGCAAAGTACTACTAGACCTGTTATTACCGCTATAGCTAGTTCAAACAATAATAAAATCCCAGAAGGCATAAGTGTTGCAAATGTACCACCAAGTATGATTACTGCTGATATAATTACCCCACCTGTATGCTTAGACGCTAATACGATCGCTTCTTTTGCAGGCATATCACCATACTCTTTAAATCTCATCATTAAGAATATGCTGTAGTCTACTCCTAAAGCAACGATAATGATGAACGAGAAGAATGGGACAAATGAAGATATTCCTTCATAGCCTAGTAAGTTTATGAAAATATAATTAATCATAAACATTGCAGTATAGTATGCACCTAAAAGTGATGCTGTAATAAATACTGGTGTCCAGAATGATTTTATTACTAAGAACAATACAAGTAATACGCCAATAATTACAATTGTTGTTGTTTTATTTAGATCACTACTTAAAATATTGTTCATATCGTTTGTAGTTGCACTTGGTCCTGCAACTCCTGACTTAGCATGAGAAAGCTCTGTGCCCTTTAGTCCATTTGAAACAGCTGTATCTATTTTCGTAATTGTATTCAAAGCTTTTTTAGAGTATGGGTCGTCTTTTAAAACGACAGTAAGCTTTGTGATTGTTCTATCTTTTGACATAAACATATCAAGTGATTGCTTAAAGTTCTTATCAGTCAATGCTTCTTTTGGAATAAAGAACGTTTTATTTGAGTTAAATTGTGTTAAGAAATCGTTTGTTTTCCCTAATCCATCAGAAATTTTTTGTAAGCCACCTTTTACATCAGACAGTTTTTGTCCAAAAGTACTAAAACCATTAATGCCAGCTACAAGTTGCTGCTGACCAGATTTCATTTGACCAAGTCCATCTGATACTTTATTCATATTTGTTACAATTTTTCCTAAACCTGATGAAGCATCACCTAAGCCACTTTCAATTCTTTTTAATCCATTAGACATTTGAGCTAAACCAGTGCTCATACTAGAAAGATTTTTGTTTGCAGTAGCAAAGCCTGAAGTGACAGCATTGTAGTTAGTATTTAATGCTTTTATCCCTTCTGGTGTGATTTGATTTAAAGCTGCAATTGTTTGATCAAGTGTTTGTTTCAATGCTTGATAATTACTGTCACTATTTGAATTAGCGTAACTAGTTCCTAATGCAGTTACCATTGATTGCATTTGTGAAAGTGCACCTTTCATACCAAGGAGCGCTTGGGCTGCATCTTGATAATGAGATCCCATTTCTTTATAACCTGACTGCATTTTTTCGTAATTACTAGCTAATAGTGAAATACCATTACTCATTTTTAATAAATTCGTATCAATTGTCGCTAAACCATTACTGATCGTTTGTGATTTACTTGAACCATCATCGATCCCTGCTTGTATTTGTTTAATACCGCTACTTAAGGCTGTTACACCATTTTGTAGTTCAGTAGTACCATCTACCATCTGATTAACTTTTGAAAAATCTGCTGATCCAAGTTTATCTTGAGCTAAGCTTAATCCATCATGTATTTCGTTCACACCATCTTGTGTTTTCGAAATTCCATCTGTAACACTTCCCATTTGACTATCAACATAAAAACTATCTATTTGCTTACCTTCTGGTTGTGTTACGGAAGAAACTTGCTTAACTCCTTTTATAGTTTTAAGCCTCTCAGTAACATTATCAATTACTGCAAGTGATTGATTGTTATCAAGTGCTTTGTTATTCTCAATGACAACTGTAGCAGGCATTGCCTGACCTTTACCAAAATGATCTGCTACTATATTGAAACCTTTTGATGAAGGATATTTATTTCCAAGTTCTCCAATGGTATCAAAGTTTAGTTTTTCTTTATGAAAATAAACCATAGGAGATAATATCAGTAAAATAACAAAAACCGTTATAATCGGTTTCTTAATAGCAAACGCAGACGAATTACCAAAAAACTTGTTTTCCTTATGTCCACCAACATTTTTAGAAGGCCAGAAAAGTTTTTTTCCTAAAACCTTCATGATAAACGGTGTTAAAGTTAAAATTTCTAGTAATAATATACATACACCAATTACAACTACAACACCTGATTTATAAATTGGAGATTCAGCAAAAACAAGTGCAAGGAACGCGATAAATACAGTAAGAATACTATATGCGATCGTTTTACCTGCTGTTTTATATGTGTTTACAATTGAATCATCAACTGAATTACCTATTGAAAGTTCTTCTCTAAAACGATTAAAAAGAAGGATATTATAATCCGTACCAACACCAAAAAGAATTAGTATTAATAGCATTTGAGTTAGACTAGTGATTGGAAATCCAGCTTTATCAATTAATTGAGCTGCAATCCCCATTGAGCAAAGATAAGAAAATGCAACTGCTATTAATGATACAAACGGTGTAACAATTGATCTAAACGCAATAATTAATACAACTAAAATAAATATAACTGTAAGTGCAGCACTTTTTTCTACACCTGATTGTGAAGCTTTTAAATAATCATTATTGATAAAGTCTTCACCGCTAAGATAATATTTAACCGGAACATTACTTAGCTTTTGATCTAGTTGTTTTTGGATATCATCTATTTCTCTTCCGTTTTTATCAAGTTTATAACTCACCATTAACGTTTTACCGTCTTTTGAAATTAATGAACTTTTTGCATTCGGAATACTAAATGGATCAATAATTTCCGATATTCTTAGTTCTTTACTACTATCGCGTACTGCTTTAACAGCATCGCCGATTTTTTCCATTTCATCATTGGAAATCTTGTTTTTATCATAAAAAACAATTAAGTTATTCGTCCCTTTTGTTGTATCCATTTTTTTAAGGATATTATCTGCCATAACGGAAGGAGAATTACTATTTGCCCCTTCTTGCCCTTTATTCCGTAGTATTGCATTAATGTCAGGCTGAATGACAGTCAGTACTACAGTCGCAACTAACCAGATTGAAAAAATGATCCAGCGACCTTTTATTATTTTTCGCATTTAATCCCCGCCCAATCTCTTTTTAACTTAACGATCTTTTTTTCCTTTTTCCTCATCAAGAAAATACAACACATCAAAGAATTCATAATTATCCATTCCATCTGATTCCATCTTTTTCTTAACAGCTGTAACTAATAATTTTAATCCCTGTTCTACAATTTCCTGATCACTCGTCTCCAAAAGACCTAATGCACTATTTATTGACTTGTTTGCAATTTCTGAAATACTGCCATTAATTTCATCTGCAATACCCTCAGGTAAGGAGATTTCAACAGATCGTTTATCGTTTGGATTTGGTGTTTTTAATAATAGTCCCTTTGTCGTTAACCGTTCAACAATATCCGAAACCGTACTTTGTGTCATTTTTAAATTTTTAGAAAGCTGTTTTATACTCATTGTTTTATGAGCATAAACTTCCCCAATTACTCTTGCTTGCGGAATTGTAACACCATGCTCTTCTGAATGTTTCTGTAGACTTTTCATTAAAAAACGTTGTAAAAAATCTATCGACTCACGAATAAATTCAGCTCTTTCTACCATTTAATCCCTCCTTTTAAATACTTCCCAAAAAATACATCTTATACGATGTATCGCATAAGATTTATATTAAAAGTCAGAGTCCAAATTGTCAATTTATATAATAGAAGATTCATGAAAAATATTGTTATTTTAATCCTAAATGTTCACTTTTAAGATAAAAAATAAGGATGCCTAATTAGACATCCTTTTATATAGTGTTGAAAAATGAGTTTCTCAAAAGAGTCCAACAGTTTGTAGTGAATTTCTACTTTAGCCTATGAAAAGAATGGGGATTTGCATATTATTGCTTATTTGTGTGCTCATGAACCTAGAATAAGTGCGTTTTTTTCTTATGAGTTAATAATTTTCATTTTTCCTCTCTTTTTTTAACTCATGGACCTTTATGAGTTAATAATTTTCGTATTTTCCTTCTTTTTTTAACTCAAGGACCCTTTATGAGTTAATAATTATCGTATTTCCTCTCTTTTTTTAACTCATGGGCCCTTTATGAGATTATAATTTTCATTTTTCCTCTCTCTTTTTAACTCATGGACCCTTTATGAGTTAATAATTATCATTTTTCCTCTCTCTTTTTAACTCATGGACCCTTTATGAGTTAATAATTTTCATTTTTCCTCTCTCTTTTTAACTCATGGACCCTTTATGAGTTAATAATTATCGTATTTCCTCTCTTTTTTTAACTCATGGACCCTTTATGAGTTAATAATTTTCATTTTCCCTCTCTCTTTTTAACTCATGGACCCTTTATGAGTTAATAATTATCGTATTTCCTCTCTCTTTTTAACTCATGGACCCTTTATGAGTTAATAATTATCGTATTTCCTCTTTCTTTTTAACTCATGAACCCTTTATGAGTTAATAATTTTCGTATTTCCCTTCTTTTTTTAACTCATGAATCTTTCTCGGTATTTTACAATCACCTAAATCTTTCATATGTATTATCAATTTATTTTTCAATATTGATTTTTAAGATAATAATAAGGATGCCTAATTAGACATCCTTTTCCAAATTTGCAATTATCCTAAATTATGTAACGATCGCTAGCGTTATTCTCTTAAACTCGAATCATTCTTTTTTTGATTTTTAAATTGTCTCCAACACATAATTGAGAAAGCACAACATCCAATAAAAAATAATAAGCCACTAAACCAATTTTTATACTCATTTGGTATCATGTCGAGATATGGAATTGACGGGTTGAGTACAAAATAACAAAAACAAGAAACAAATGCATAAAATTATTATTTAGAAAATTAGATAGAGTCACATTCTCACACCTTTTTTAATTGTCTTACTAAAAATTATACCCACATAACTAGTATTTGTAATTTGGGGGAATTTCACCTTTTTTAAAGATTTTCAATTTTTATTTAGCTAGACTGCTTTTGACGAACGAAGTCTATCCCATAAATGCATCTGCAACCAGATTACTGAATTCCCTTAAATAATGGAGATAATTATTTCCACCATAGTTATATCTTTTGTTATACATTTTAGCAACAACAACATTATATTTAGGGATTACTAGAATAGTTGGACCTGTTATCCCTAATATTTGGTATGAACCTCGTGGTACTCGATCACCAATTTCACTATTTATTCTCGGAAAATCTTGAACATACCAAAACAATCCATTTTGTGGTAAATCTATATTCTTATTGTTAAAATTTTGAACTTGAGTTGCTATTTCAATAACTTCCTTCGGGACAATCTGTTTTCCATTGATATTTCCTTTATTCAAATGAAGATTACCCCAATATGCAAATTCTCTTGTAGTGACATGTAAGTTAGACTCAGAACCATCACTTGAATATCCCAATTTAAATGATGCTTCTTTATCCGGATTATCAATTACTTTCACTAAACGTTCATTTTCTTTCGTTTCCCAACTAGTTTCTTGTAATCCTAATGGTATAAAGACCCTTTCTTTTAGGAGTTCTGGAAAGCTTTTGTTATACAGATTTTTCATGAGATTTGTCATCATTAATATGTTAATACCGCGATATGCCCATCCTCGCCCTGGTTCAAATTCTCTATAAACGCTTCCGTTATCTGTCTCATTCAAACCATGGGAATGTGTAACTAAATGTCTTATAGTTGTTTTTCCAAGTAAACCTTCATCTAGTTCATCAAAATAATCAATTGCATAATCATCAAGGCTTTTAATTTTCCCTTCATATATTGCAAATGCAACTGCTAATCCTAAATAGCTTTTTCTTGAAGAGGCAACATTGAACTTTGAAGTACGGGTTACTGGTATAGAAATAGGAGAATTACAATGAAAACCATTATAATTTTCTAGTACAATCTTATTATCTTTCATGATTAGTAAAGCTGAAGCAGAACTTTGATTTCGAACTTTTATATCCTCTACCCAGTTTATTATTTCTTTAAATCGATTACTCATTTACTTTATCCACCTATATTTCTTTTTTTATCTATAAATTCAACAAATAATTAAGAGTCCCTTGTAAATTACATTTTATTCACTGATAATCATCTAATTTCCCAATGTGACATTGATTATTGATATAAACTCCATCTTTTTTACCAGCAAAATAAACTTCAATAAATCTATACACAAAGTTTACTAGGTTTTAATATTCAGATGATATGATTGGTTTAACTTCAAATGAGGGGGCAGAATAAATGAATGTACGTGCAGTTTTTATTGATATGGATGGGACCCTGCTAACAGTCTCAAACAACATTTCTCGCCGAAATATGGAAGCTATTAATAAACTCATTGATCAGGGAATTATGGTTTTTCTAGCAACTGGTCGACATTATGAGGTAACCGCTCCTTATCATAAAGAAATTGGATTAAAAACTCCGATGATCTGTTTGAACGGTGCGGCCATTCATGATGGAGAGACAGGAAGAATGCTTCAAAAGAATACAGTCAACGTGGATGAAGAATTACTCCATCATCTGACTGCTGAAAACCCTTGTAATGTTATTATCCATACAGCTAATGGACTTTACTGTAAGGAAATAAATGAAGAAATTGATTATTGGACAAAAATTGGGCAAATTCCACCAAGATACACTGGTGATTTAAGACAAGTTAATTATAGTGATGTTCTTAAATACAGTGTTCGAACAGGTGTACAAAATACTGAACTATCTTCTTTATTTAAAAAAGAAGCTGAAGTCATCGATTGGAACGACGGTTTTGAAATGGTAGCTCCAAATGTATCAAAATGGTCCGCAATCAAAAACTTACTTCATGCATATCAAATTAATCCAACTGAAGTCGTAGCAATCGGAGACGGACCAAATGATATTGAAATGCTTCGTCACGTTGGTACCGGTGTCGCTATGGGGAACGCTAGAGAAGAAGTTAAAGCAGTTGCTGACTTTGTAACTGGACATCATGAAAATGATGGATTAGCTGAATTTTTAGAACGTTATCTGCTTACATCAAAAGAAACATTTGCGATTTAGTAAGTAGGAGTAAATTCTAATTCCTCAATTAAAACAAAGGCTCAGAATAAACTCTGGGCCTTTTTGGCATATTCGCATAATCCTTACTTATAAAAATAATTTTTATCACATTTTATTTACATGTTTCTGTTAAGCAATAAACTCATATATTAATTGACCATAAACTCTGAGTAATTTAAATTACACTCTTGATTGATTTCGTATTCTATCTCATTCCTTGATCTTCATCCACTTGGAGCAATAGTTTGTTCCCCTACTATTCATTCATATTTTGATCATCAGACTACTTTCATACAATAAGAATGTTTTTTTATGCTTAATAATTACCAGACGGGTCTTAATCTCGCTGGTAATTTACCTCCATTTGCTTCATAAATTAATTTTGTTAAATCTTCTTTGAGTATTTGCATTCGTTTAGAACCTATGTTTTCCATCCAACGTTGCTCAATTTCAGTTAGTATTTCATCTTTTGCTTTCATTGCTGACCAACCGCGTTCGGTCAAAACAATAATTTTCCCTCTCTTATCAAAGGGATGATTTTGGCGTATTACATAACCACTTTTCTCCAGAAAATCCACCATTTTACTCACTGCTTGCTTTGTAATTCCTAAATAATCGGCTAGTTCTATACCTGTTGCTCCATCAGGAATAATACGTTTAAACAAAAAACCATGTGCAGATCGAATATCTCCAAATCCTAATTCACTCATTCTGTCATTTAGTTCATTAACCAATGTACTAAATGACATTGACAAAAGTGTTGTAAGATCCATTTCACTATTTTCTTGGTGATTCATATAGATAACCCTCTCTAGAAAAGTCAATCTAGTTGACTTTATTTTATACACATTGTACTATTTATTATATAGTCAATCAAGTTGACTTTATTTAAGTTCCGTTTTACCATGCATAATATAGTCAACCAAGTTGATTAAATTCCCTATTATTATAAGGAAATGAGATACTCATTTTTAATTAGTAAATAAAGAATATTATAAGAATAACTAGCAGGAGGAGAACAGAATGACAACAGTTTTATTTATAAAAGCAAACAATCGACCAGCAGACCAATCAGTGAGTGTTAAATTACATGAGGCTTTTTTAACGAGTTATAAAGAATCACATCCAAACGATACAGTTGTAAACCTTGATTTATATAACGAAGAATTGCCTTATGTAGGAGTAGATATGATTAACGGTACTTTTAAGGCTAGTAGGGGTCTTGATTTAACAGAAAAGGAAGCAGAAGCAGTAGCCATTTCTGATAAATATTTAGATCAATTCCTTGCAGCTGATAAAGTTGTATTTGGTTTCCCTTTATGGAATTTAACAATCCCAGCTGTACTACACACATATATTGATTACTTAAACCGAGCGGGCAAAACATTTAAATATACATCAGAAGGTCCAGTAGGTCTTATTGGAGATAAGAAAATTGTATTATTAAACGCAAGTGGCGGTGTATATTCTGAAGGCCCAAAAGCTGAAGTAGAAATGGCCGTTAAATATGTAGAATCTATGATGAGTTTCTTTGGTGCAAAAAACATCGAGAAAATAGTGATTGAAGGACACAATCAATTCCCAGATAAAGCAGAAGAACTTATTGCTGCGGGACTTGAAACGGCGGTTAACGTAGCAAGTAAGTTTTAATTAACAAGATATATTTCGTTATTACTTTGGAACCCTGGACCTAGTCTAGGGTTTTTGTTTCTACAAAAAAGCGATGCCTTTTATATGCATCGCCAAAATTATTTGAACTTATGATACTAGTAAATAAAGACACTGATTTATTTTCACTGAAACCATTAAATCGCTTCTTTCTAATACATTTTCTACGACCACCACAACCATCAAATCTGAGGATTTTGTATCATACAAAAATCAATCTTAAGTTTCATGCTTTTTTAGAGTCATATTGAAAAGTCGTTTTCTGTTTTGGTTCTTTTATAGATAAATAAACCGCAATAACAATAATAATACTTCCGACGAAAAAAGAAGGTTTAATTTCTTCATTTAATAAAAAGTAGCCAAAAATCGTACCAATCAATGGTTGTAAAAAGAAAAAGAGAGATCCCGTAGACGTGTCAATATATTCAAATCCTTTATTCCATAGATAAAATGCTCCAGCTGTAGAAATCGTTCCTAAAAATACTACCCCAAGCCAAATCCATAGATTAGTAGGTAAATCAGTCATGTGTTTCGATTGTTCTATTATTGAAATAGGTAAAGTAAAAACTACTCCAAAAACAGTTGCCCATGTTGTTACGGTTAAAGAAGAATATTTATTAGTCTGAACTTTACTTAAAACTGTATATAATGCCCAAGTTATTGCTGCACCTACTAAAATAAGATTTCCAAAATATGCTCCTATATTTGAATCACCTTTTGGAAAACCAATTACAACAACTACTCCAATAGTAGCTAATAATAATGAAATGATTTTACGACTATTAATCTTTTCTTTTAAGATAAAAAATGCAAAAAGAGATATTAATGCAGGTGAAGCTGATGTGATTAATGAGCCTATCGCCGCTCCAGATAGTTTTGTTCCAACAAATTGTAGTCCAATTGAGCCGGTGTAGCCTACCAATGCTATAATTGCCATTGGAAATAGATCTTTCTTACTTATTTTCCAGCTCTTTTGAAAAAAGCTAATGATTCCTAATGTTACTAGTGCTAGTAAAAATCTTATTTCTAATAATAGCCAAGGAGAAATGCTATCTAATACTACTTTACTGACGACATATGTCATCCCCCAAATACTAGCAGCTAACGATAAATATATTGCTCCTTTAAAGAAATTCAATTATTACTCATCTCCTAAATCATTCCATTCATTTTTTGAAAGTTCAAATATGATATCAGTTATATATCTCCCTTTAAAATAAGAGTTTTCGATTGTTCCAACCTGTTTAAAACCTAATTTCTTTATTAATTTAATTGAAGATGTATTTTGTTCGATTGCTGTTGCACTTATTTTCTCTTTATTTAATTCATTGAACAAATAAGCTAAAAGTGCTTTTAATGCTTCAGTTGCATAGCCCTTATTTTGAAACTCCGGCTCTAAAGTAAAGCCAATTTCAACTTGATTTGGTTCAGTTAATGTATGTACTCCGATGTCCCCTATCAATCGACACGTCTCTTTATTTTCAATCGCTACTTGAACCCATGAATCTGGAATATTCATAACAGCACATTTTTGTTTTTCTATAAAATCAGTCGCCTGCTCAACTGTATACTTTTCCCAACCTTGATAAATAGCCACATCCGGATTCGAACGATATTTATAAAAGTTGTTTAAATCTTCATCTTTAAACCTTCTAAGCCTTAATCGACTCGTTTCGATCTCAAAAAATTTTGCTCTACTCATATTACACCTCAACTATTCACATATTACTAAATGTCTTCCTATTATACTTTGAAATTTCGAAATAAACATAATTTTTTCACTTAAATTTCTAATAGTCATTGAATCAACTTGCTAAAACAATAAGTTCAATGCTCAAAAAATGACAACTAAAATAATCTATCAAAACTTCCGTTATCAGATAAAGTATTTATTTTAATGAGTACGTAAAAAAATGATCCCAATGATTACAATTATTAATATCCAAGAAATTGGATTCGCCCAGTTAACCGTCCATCCTATTCCAAATGCTTTAGGTATTAAAAAATTGGAATCTTCTTTGTTAAAATAAAAGAAAGCTCCATTTTTCTTTCTATACTCATCTATTTCAGCATGTGTCCACTTTCTCTTACTCAAAACCGCTCACATCCTTTAAAGTTTATGTTTTTTTGTAAATTTCTTCTCACTATTTATTCATTTAATGAGAAATGCTGGTGACTAAATAAATTAACCAGCATCCTTCGATAATATCACAACATTTCCCTTCATTTTTTAATCAAATCTAATACGTGTTTTGTCTTTTAAACTAATGTAACATAATTTAAAGCAGAATCTTCAAGTTGAAGTTTTTCACAAAATAATTGATTAAATATAAGCTGATTGTTGATTTTCTTTTAAATGGCTGTTTAATGCAAAAAGAATTGTCTGAAATTCTACGTTAAAATTGCAAATTCCCCCAAGTTACTAATTACGACTAAGTTGGTAAAATTAAATTGTTATTCCTTTCAAAACTAAAGAACGCAATTATGGATTATGGCACTAATTCAATTTTTATGGTGCCAACACCGTTTTTTTTATATTGTATGTTATACTATTTCGAAGAATTGATATTAATAGGAGGTAAGCATTATGGCTGTTAAAAAACTCGAACATGTAGGGATACAAGTAAGAGATATAGATACATCGATTGAATTTTATACTAGAGTTGTGGGGTTAGTGTTTTTGGAAAAACAGGACCATTTCGATCCAAAAATTAAATTGGCGTTCTTAGGATTTGAGGATTCAAAGGAACCGATTGTAGAATTAATTTCTGGTTATAACCCAGATTTACCAGCTGAAGGAAAAGTTCACCACCTTGCATTTGCAGTAGATAATATTGAAGCGGAGATCGCACGTGTTAAGGACCATCATGTAACATTTGTAGACGAGTCAGTCGCAACATTACCAAGTGGATCAAAATATATCTTCTTTTATGGACCAGACGGAGAGTGGATTGAATTTTTCCAGTCTTAATAATTAAAGTCTTACTTTTAGGATTTAATAACAATAAATCCAATATTTAATTAAATAGAGCCTAAATAAAAAAGAGTGTAGAGAACTATAAGGTTTCTCTACACTCTTTACGTCGAAAATATTAGCTAGTTTAAAAATATTAATATTGACTCAATTTATTTAATGGCGTTTGAATAATAAGCGGTTTTTTTGCGGGATCTAACCATTTTAAAATTGATACTACATTCGTTTTTGATGTAGCTGTGCATCCAGCAGTATAGCCTGAAGTTCCTGCTATATGGAAAAATATTGCACTTCCTTTTCCTGGCGTTCTCGCTTGATTATAGTTTATAACAAATCCATAATCATATTGTGAAATGTTCATCTTCTCTGCAGTTTTCCATCTACCATTATTAGCTGATGCTGATTGCCAAGTATTATACAATTTACTATTCGAATCATCGACCCATACATCATTGGACGTGATTTTTCGATACGTCATTTTAGTTCCTGGATTTGTATTTCTTCCAAAAGCTGTCGTTATTGTATATTTTCCTTCCGGTGTTTCGTAGTCACCTTCATGTTTATTACTAATCATGCCATTTTTACCGATCACACCTGTGTATGTATGTAACTTCTTCCAAGTAGTTCCACTTTTTTCAAATGTCTCTATTAAAGCATTTCTCGTACTTTCATTGCTAGCTGAAACAACAATTAATTGTTTTGATGTACCTAAAGTTTTCATTTTGTTCACAGTCGCTGCTGAAACTGTTGTAGCGGATTTTTTTATGTATTTACTTGAAACCCATCCAGTCTTGCTTCCGCTAGTAATTTTATACCAAGTTCCACTTGTGCTCGTAATCGAAACTTTTGCACCTTTTTTAAGTGTTCCAACAATTTTATTGCTCGTGCTTGGACCACTTCTAACATTTAATACAGTTGCAGTTACTGTACCATTAACTGTAGCAGCTTCCACTGTCTTAATCGCATTTGGAGTAATATTACTATAGAATAAACCTCCAGTTAAAATTGAAAGCGCCAAAGTTGTTTTGCAAATACTTTTAATCATTTAATCAGCTCCATTGTAAAGTAAATCGATCTTCATGAGCCTCTATTATACAGAACTAACCTTTACATAATAAGGACATTTTTATTACAATTCAACTTGTATTATAACATTTCTTTTAAAATTGTAGAAACTATTAAAATTTGTCCGATTAGTACTAAATTATTTAATTTAGCCTCTCTGTTATACTATATTTTTGATTTTCAAAAAAATAGTATGGATTATCTCAAAATTAAGTTCCCATATCATCAGCAATAAAATTTAAAAAAGCTAAAAAAAAACAGAAGCCATACTATTTCTAGGCTTCTGTTTTTAATTTATTAATGTCCTACCATCATTGAAGATTTTGATTCGTCAAGTTCAGCTTGAGACGCATCTGAGTCTTTCAATTTCGGTTTACGTAATATGATTGCTAATAATGCACCTGCTAATGCGATCCCTGCAGCAAGTAAGAATGTATCACCAAATGCTGAAATCATTGCATTTAAAGGATTCTTTGCTGTTGCCATATAATCTTTTGTGCTAGATGTTAAGAATCCAGCCATACCAGCTACAGCAAATGAAACCATAACTTGCTGTGCAGCAGCAGTTAATGGCGTTACACGACTTACTAAATGTCTAGGTGCTGATTGTAATACATGTGTATTAATTGGCATCATTGATAAGCCCATTCCAGCGCCCATCATTGCAAGAGTTAACATGATGAATGCATTTGATGAATCAACTGAAATCTTAGAGAAAATGAATAGTGCAGATGTAATGATTGTTAAACCAACCAGTGCCATCGGTCTAGCGCCAACTTTATCATACATTTTACCACCGATTGGCATCATTAAAGCCGAGGCTAAAGCTTGTGGTAACATGATTAAGCCTGTTTCAAACGCTCCATATTGCTTAACTGTTTGTAAAAATAATGGAACGATTAAGAACGAACCAAATAACGCAATTTGCATGATCCATGTGATTAAAATACTTCTAACAAAATCAGATGATTTAAATACACGTAATTCAAGCAGCGGTTGTTTCTGACGAAGCTCAACTACGATGAAAAGTAATAGTGCTACTCCACCAACGATTAAGCCTGTTAATGTTCCTTTAGAAGTCCAACTAGTTGCACTTTGGCTAACTCCGTATGCTAACATTGAAAAAGCGATTGGAGCAATAATAATCCCTAATCCATCAAGAGATGGTACTGATTTCGTTTCAAAATTCGGTAAGAATTTAAATCCGATGATCATCGCAATAATACCGATTGGTAGATTAATTAAGAAAATCCAGTGCCATGTAGAATATTCTACAAACCATCCTGAAATAACTGGACCTAATGCCGGAGCAAGTAACATTGGAATTCCTAGCATTCCCATAATTGATCCGATTTTTTCTGGAGGAGCTAATCTAAAGATGATTGCCATACCGATTGGAGCTACCATTCCTCCGCCTATTCCTTGAATAACACGGAATAAAATTAACTGTTCTGGTGTTTGTGCAACTGAGCAAAGTACTGAACCGATCGTGAAAAATAGAATCGTTAAAATGAAAATTCTCTTTGCACCAAATCGATCAGACATCCATCCTGCAAGTGGAATTACTGCTGATAATGCTAAAGTATATCCGGTAATCGTCCACTGCATTTTTGTTAAGTCAGACTTAAAGTATTCCGTAATCCCTGGTAATGCCACGTTTACTACGGTACTGTCTAAAATAACCATGATCATCCCTACGATTACTGCCATCATAGGACCGATAATCGTTTTTACGCTAAACGGCTTCTCAGCCGTATCATGCTGATTATTCATATTTTATCCCCATTTCTTCTATATATATTTTGAAAAACTTGTTCAAAATGCTCAAAAATTTAGTAGTCCAATAATCAAAAAATAATAACGGTGCAATTTGAACAGAATGTTTATCATACAAAAAACTAAACAAAATGTAAATGGTAAATGTTTCTACTTCAGAAACAGTATTCACAATAAGTACAGTATATTTGATGTTTTAGTCCATTTCAAGTTTAATTTTCATTAATATTTGTAGATTTTGTGTAAACAGAAAAAACTTCTAACGCAAAAAAAATAGCCTTTATGATTTTATTCACAAGGCTATTTTTTAATTACACTAATTTAGTTATTTGTTTTTAACGTACTTCATCATTAAGCCTGCAATAGTATGTTGCTCTTGTTCATCCGCAACATTCCAAAGGTCTTTTAAGATTTGTTCTTCTGCATTTTTAGGCTCTACTTCATTTGCTAAATAATTTCCTAAGCGAAAAGCCATTTCATTAATAGCGCCTTCTCCAACACCTTTTTCGCCTGTTGCATCTAAACGATCACCTAAAAAGTCTTTCCATTGATCCCAATTATCTAAAATTGACATTGCTTTCACCTCATAAAATTAAAGTTGAAGATTACATAAATACTATTTACTTCTTTCAAAGAAATTATGTATCAAAAATTATCCTGGTATTACTTTTTAGATGAATTAAAAAAAGAGCTATCTTCACCTTTATAATGAAATTTAGCTCTAATTTTATCTTATTGTTTGTTTTCATTCATAAAAAATATAGCCAATGTACCTGGACCTGCATGAGCACCAATTGCTGATCCAATTGAATTAATGACAAATTCCTTACATCCAAACGCTTCGGCCACTGCATTTTTTACCTCGATGGCTTTATCTAAATCGTCCCCATGAGATATACCAATAATTTGACCAGATAAATTTGTTCCTCTTGATTCCATAATTTCAAGAATTCTTTTCAACACTTTTTTAGAACCTCTAATTTTTTCAAGTGGAATTAGTTTCCCACCTTCAACGTGTAAGATCGGTTTAATATTTAATAAATTCCCAACAAATCCTGCAACTTTACTTAAGCGACCTCCACGCACTAAATACTGTAAGTCATCGACAGTGAAAATATGCTCAATATGTTGAATATTATTTTTTATTTTCATAACAACTTCTTCTTTCATTGCACCGCTATTCGCTAGTTTTGCAGCATTAACAGCAATTAACCCTTGTCCAATCGAAGCACCTTTTGTATCATAAATCTCTAAATCAAAGTCAGGAAATTCTTCCTTCAGCTCATTTTTTACCATTACAGTTGATTGATATGTACCTGAAAGTTCAGACGAAAAAGCGATATATATACACGGCGTATTTTCTTTTGCATATTTAATAAACGTATTATAAATATACTCATATGAAGGAAGAGAAGTTTTAAATACTTTTCCATTACGCATTTCATTAAATAAAGTTTTTGAATCTAATGTTACACCATCAAAATATTCTTTTTCATCTTCCGAATAAACTCTTAGAGGAATCACATCAATATTGTATTCCTCAATTATTTCTCTAGGCAAATCAGCCGCACTATCTGTTATTATTTTTACATTCATATATTCTTACCTCGGTTTCAAAAATTAATTTATTTTATTTTCTCATATATTGTTATTACAGAAAAACAAAATGTTTTAATTTACTTTTAATAATTAGTAATTAGCTATTAAAAATAATATACCTTCTTTTTTTCATATTCTTCACAAAAAATTTATATATACCATTCAAATTTTTTATTTGGATAATATCCGTATCTATGTTCTGAATGATTTTCTTCTTCTTCTTTTTGCCTCTTTTTATTCGTCAGTGCATAAACAATTAATATTGCTCCAAAGACTTGAACCCAGCTTCCTACAAGTAAAAGTTGGTCTCCTAATATAGCTTTATCATTTAATAATGCCACATTCCCTACTCCATCAATTAGCGCTCCTAATCCAATTAATTCATTACCATAAGCTTCGATATTGGTTAGAAAAGTACCTTCCTCTAATGCACCAGTTGTTTCAATCTGAGCACCAATTGCTTGTATAATACTTCCAACTGTATTTAGCTTATGTCCTTCTTCTTCTAAACCTTCACGTTCTATATTTGTGGCAATTGTATTTGTTATGTTACCTGCCGCTTGAGACCAAGCGCCAACCATTATTAATAACTCTGTTTTGTCTTGTTCCTTTTTATATAATTTTTCTCGTCCTATCGCTTGCAGGGAGTTGCCAAATGCTTCGATTGCATTTCCTTTTGCAAATAAGTCTCTTCCGAAATCTTCACTAACAATTTTTTTACTTGAAACGCCAACAGCAGAAGTTAATGTACCAAATATTAAAAAGTATCCACCGATCAAAACCAAATCTTCACCCGGATCGTTCATCTTGGCACCTCCCATTTTATTTGCATTTAAATCATTTTATTCAATTTTAATTTTAATTGACAATTATTATTGTTTTAATTAATATAATAACAATAAATATTTCGACATTTAAAAGCCATGAAGAGAAAAGTAGTAAAGCTAACATTATTTACAGAGAACTCTGGTAGCTGAAAAGGAGTAATAATATGCTTTATGAAAAAAAGACTTGGAGCTTCGTATGGAACTAAAGATTACTCTTTAGGGATGGTACGACGGGATCTCCCGTTATAGAGATAGGGTATAAGCATTATGCCGTACCCGATAAGATTGATATGGTAACGTATCAATAAACTGAGGTGGTACCACGAAGTTGACAAACTCTCGTCCTCAAGATGAATAATCTTGGGGGTGGGAGTTTTTTTATTTTCTTTTTTTATTGATTCAACTAAATAAAACAAAAACTTTGAGGTGAAAAAACATGCATTGGGCATATAAAATCGCAAATGAAATAATTGAAAAATATCCAAATAAAGAAACCTATGTTTGTGCATCTGGCATTAGCCCATCTGGTTCCGTTCACATTGGAAATTTTCGTGAGATCATTACATCCTATTTTGTCGTTAAAGCATTAAAAAATTTAGGTAAAAAAACAAGATTTATCTTTTCTTGGGATGACTTTGATCGATTCAGAAAAGTCCCAAATAATATTGATCCCTCTTTTAGTAAATATATCGGACAATCGTATTCAAGTATTCCTGATCCATATGGGTGTCACTCTTCTTTTGCTGAACACTTTGAGAAAGAATTTGAAAATGCTTTGACTGATTTTGGAATTGAGATCGAGTTTATATACCAAAGTAAAGAATACAATTCTGGGCGATATAAAGATGAAATTATTCACGCACTTGAAACAAGAAAAGAAATCTATGATATTTTAATGAAATTCAAAACAACTATTCCAACTGAACAAGAACGGAATGAATTTTATCCAATCACACTTTATTGTGAAAATTGCGAGAAAGATGACACGAAAATTACTGAATATAATAGTAAAAGCAAAATTTTATCTTATTCATGTAGCTGTGGATATTCAAACCTTTTAAATGTAAATGATGCAAGGAATATTAAATTAAACTGGAAAATTGATTGGCCAATGAGATGGATGAAAGAAGATGTCGTTTTTGAACCCGGTGGTAGGGATCATTCGTCTGAGACGGGTAGCTATAATGTATCTAAAGAAATAGCGAAAACAATTTTTAATTTTGAAGCTCCCCACTATGCTTCTTACGAATTTATTGGCATTAAAGGGCAAAATAAAAAAATGTCAAGTTCGACTGGAAATTTGATTACACCAGCTGAATTGCTGAAAGTTTATTTACCTGAAATAATCCTATTTATGTTTGCAAGATACAAACCAACTGCATCATTCAATATAGGACTTGATGAAGATGTTATTAAAAACTATTCAGAATTTGAAAGATATAAAGCGAATTTTATGAATCACACTTTACACGACCAAGATCTTCTTCAGTCCATTGAATTTGCCCATAATAGTGCGATTGAGACCGAGCTACCTAAATTTAATCACATTGCAAGCATTCTACCTTTAGTGAATTATAATGTAGATTTATTACAAAATATTTTTGAAAATAATGGTGAACCTTATCCAATTGAAAAAATTCGTAAAATTAGTCAACGGGCTGAATATTGGATAAAAAAATATTATCCTCAAAAACATATTATTGTTAATCAACAACAAGAAACGGAATACTATCATTCTTTAACTAAACAACAACAAAATTGGTTAACTGTTTTATGTGAACAAATTTTAAATAATGAAAGCACAGAGAATTTAATGAAAGAATTATATTCAATTTGTTACCATGAAGATAAAAAATTAATGAAAACAAATCAAAAACATTTTTTCACAATGATCTATCAGTTAGTTTTAAATAGACCTAGCGGACCACCAATCCCTTTGTTATTTGAGGCAGTAAGTAAAAATGAACTAATTACTTTACTAAAATTTCATTAAGGTTAAATAATTAAAAATGGGACTCAAATTGATTATCTGAGTCCCATTTAATAATGCTATTAAATTCGATTTTTAAAAGCTTCTTCTGTTACGATATAATCTTCTTCACGATCTTCATGTTTACGGTCTTCTGGAGCAACTACTGACCCTTTCGGACTAGTTGGCGCATGACCTTTTTTCTTATGATTAAAGCTTTTCCCTCTTGCCATTTAAAATCCTCCTTAAACAAATCATCATTAATAATATGAGTATTTCAACTTTATCTTATAGATGGTAGATTATTACAAAGAGTTCATTTTTTAATTCTATTTTTGATGATATGATAAATGTAAACCAACTTAAAAAACAGAGGTATATGTATGAAGAAAGAATTTGCAATTGGCATTTCAAATCATATTAAAAACTGGATGGAGTTCAATCATTCGTTATTTGAAATAGAGGAAATTCCAACGACTTTCAATACTTTACAAAATTTTCAACAATGGGCAAATGGAAAACCGATCATTTCAGCTTTTCATTTAAAAAAAATAGAAGAAGAAAGCTACTATTTATTATTTATCGATTGGCATCGAAATGAGAATTATTATTTAGTAATATATGTTGAAAATAAATCAACAACTGCTGCTGAAATAAGGGAGCTTAAAGAAATTGATGGTAAATTTTCATTAGTATGGAAATATAACCCATTAAAGCGTGATGGAAAGAATGCTGAGCGTAAAGCTTATTTCAAACAGGTATTCGGATCTCTTCAAGTAGAAATACAAATACCTAGCACTTCTAATGAAGTTGAAGAGTTTTTTAATAATCTATACAAGCTTTGTAGAAATCGCCAAACAGCTGATCGAATAATTGATGTATTTGATTATTAAATCAATCTACATTTATTTAATTAAACAAAATAAAGGCTGCCGATTTTTTCGACAGCCAAACTTTTTAGTCAATATGAGGCTTTTCACCTTTTAACTCATCATAACAAATAACACAATTTTTCCCGGTTTGTTTCCCTACATACATTGCTTGATCTGCGCGACTGATACTTTCTGATACCCCTTTTTGCCGATCAAACTTTGATAATCCGAAAGTCATAGTTACGTGGATAGCATAATTCTCATAGTGATATTCAAATTCATCAATTGCATGTCTCAATCTTTCTGCAATTTCCTTTGATTGATTGTATGGCGTGTTTGGTAATACAATTAAAAACTCTTCTCCACCCCAACGTCCAATATAGTCATTAGAACGAATTAATTCCTTAATAATTTTAGCACTTTGGCTTAATACAAAATCTCCCACATTATGGCCGTAATTATCATTTATTTTTTTAAATGAATCAATATCAAATATTAAAAATGAACAGTTATTATCTGATGCTTTTATATTTTCGAGGTCAGAAAGGATCAATTTGTGTAACCCTCTTCGATTTAATACCCCAGTTAACGGATCATTTAAAGAAAGCTCTTCTAATTCATTTTTCTTGTATTCTAAATCAATCACTAAATTTTTTAATTTTTTTTCAGCATCCATTCGTTTTTCGGCTATCCACGCAATCCATATTAAAAGAATTGTAATAAAGATTATTGGTAGTATTTTTCCGCCTATTAACGAAATTTTATCTGAAGTTGGTAAAAAGTAATAAAACGTCCAATTTGTACCTGGTATTTCTCTTTTTATCGTATACATTCCATTGAGTATTTTAAGTTTATCTTTCGGTGTCGTGTTCAATTGTTGAAGAATATTTCTAGAATAAGTTTTTCCAAGTATACTCATCTTAGTAATTTTATCATTCGATTGAAATTTTGCATTTGAGGAGGCAATAATATTTCCATTAGCATCTGCTAATACTGCATCAAAATCTTTATTTAACTTTTTACTTAAGTTTTTAAAGGTAATATCAATCGAAACTGAACCCACATACTTATTTTGAAAATCCACTGGAGAGGATACCGTAACCATCATCCCTTTTCCTGCACGGTCTAAATAAGGATGGCTCCAATACGATTTACGACTTGGATTTTTTTCAAATGTTCCAAGCGTTGTACTCTCTTCTTTTAAAACATCATTTGAAAATTTAAATTTATCTGAAGGAACAAAAGGATACAAATTATTAAATCCAGAGTTACTCGTGTAATAGATCCAAGAAATTTCTGGATAAGCATTGTACATTTCAGAGAAATAATTATTTAAGCAATCCGATAACAATATCTCTTTAAATTTAGTTGGATTATCGTTTGGCTTACCGACACCTGAAATATTGCCTTTATTAGTTTCTTGCAAATTCGCCTTGAGTGAATCACTGTTAAAGGTGTTGGTTTTAGCATCATAATGAATATAACTTAGATAACCATTTCCATTCGTTGCTTTGTCAGCTAAATATTCATTTGAATAGATTCTTAATATATCAGTGAATTCAGAGCCTACTTTTGAATAATCTTTAATTTTTTGATAGTCAATATCAAAACTATTTTCAAATTTTGTTTTTTCAGTTTTAGTAAAATAATATAAGGTGCTTCCTACAAATATGATTGAAACAATAATGACCAACAATAAACGAATACGTTTCAAAATCCTCCACTCCCGTTAAACCTTAGTTTTTTAGTTGGTCATGAAACTTCTTATCTAAATCTTCCACAGGTAAAGGTTTACTATAATAATATCCTTGTGCATATTTACAATTTTGAATTTGTAAAAATTCAACTTGAGTTTCAGTTTCAACACCTTCAGCAACCATGTCATATCCAAGCTTATTGCCTAAATCAATAATCGCGCTAACAATTGCTACTGAATTCGAAGATGCATTAATTTCATCAATAAATGCTTTATCAATTTTTAACTTATCAAATGGAAATTGTTGTAAATAACTAAAAGATGAATAACCAGTACCAAAGTCATCTATTGATAATCTAATCCCTAAAGCTTTTAGCTCGTTCATAATTTTAGTAGCTTCTATAATTTCTTGAGTGACACTTTCTGTAATTTCTAAGTCAAGATAGCTTGGTTCAAGGTTTGATTCGATTAAAGTTTGGTTAACAATATCGACAAACTCTTTATCTCTAAACTGTACACCAGACACATTGACTGCAATACTTTTAAGTGGAATCCCTTCATTTAACCAGTTCTTAAATTGATGGCACGCTGTTTTTAAAACCCATTTGCCTAATAAGTTAATTAGACCTGTTTCTTCCGCAACTGGTATAAACTCAATTGGCGGAATAAAACCATATTTAGGATGCTGCCATCTAATTAGTGCTTCTAAACCAATGATTTGATTAGATTCGAGATCGATTTGTGGTTGGTAGTGTATACTAAATTCATCATTTTCTAAAGCTTTACGAATCCCAATTTCAAGTTCCATTTTTCTGTCATTTGCTAACTTAACCTGTTCTGAGTAAAAATTATAACCATTTTTACCAGTTTCTTTTACTGTATTCATTGCCGTATCTGCATTTTGAAATAAAACTTCTACGGTTTCTCCATCGACTGGATACATACTAATACCAATACTGAAGGTAACATGTATATTGCGTTCATCAATCATTAATGATTTCGAAAACGATTCGTGAATCTTTTTTACTAATTCTCTAGGTTTTTTACTATCTGAGTTTTTTAATATAATGACAAAGCTATCTCCGTCAAAACGGAATAATTCACAATGATTACCAACTGAAAGCTTTAATCTTTCCGTTACTTTTTGAAGCATTTTATCACCAAAGCTATGACCGAACGTATCATTAATATTTTTAAAACGATCAAGGTCCATAAACATAATTGACATACTTTGATTTAATTCGTTACTTTCCCTCAAGGCAATATCAATTTGCTTGTATAATGCATTTTGATTCCCTATACCAGTTAATTGATCGTAATATGCAAGATATTCAAGCTTTTCAGCAGTTCTTTTTCGCTCTGTAATATCTCTTGCTACGACTTGTAAAGCATCTATACCTTGGAAAACTGTTAAATATGATAAGGCTTCTGTAAATATAATTGTCCCATCTTGTTTGAATAAACTATATTCATTCTTAATGATTTCTCCAGCTATTACTTTTTCTATATCTTTTTGCGCAGTTTCTATCGATTCTTTTGTTAAAAACTCAAAAACATATTTTCCGACTACTTGGTTTATGTTGTTTGCACCAACTAATTTTAATCCTGCACTATTGATATAAAGTATTTTTCCATCTAGCCCATAAATTAAAGTAGTTTCTGGAGAATATTTAACTAATTTTTGATAACGTTCTTCACTTTCCATCAGTTTTCGTTCAGATTGAGTTTGTAATGTAATATCTTGTGCAAAATACATTAACCACTGAACTTCACCTTGATCATCTACGATCGGAATGCATTTGCTTTCTAAAACGACTTTATAACCATTTTTATGTTCAAATCTCACTTTAAACTGCGACGTATCTTTAAATGTTTTCCGATTATGAAACTCTTCTTTCATTAATGAGACATCTTCTTCTAAAAATTCAAAGATTGATTTCCCTTCATATTCTGATTGCTCATATCCTAATAGTTGATGAACTGAAGGTGAAGTATATTCAATTACGCCTGTAAGATCTACAATGACTAAAATATCAGACGAATTCTCAACAAACATACGATAACGGTCCTCTACAGAACTATCCTCTTTATTTTTTTTAATTAGGATGTAATAAAAAAACATTGCAGTAATGATGATATAAATTAAACCTTTTAATATTGCAACGCTAGAATCAATTCTGCCCATGTAATGTTCAATTAACGAATCCGATAAAAAAATCCAAATAGTACTGAACAAGAGATAATAAAAAACTGCGTAAAACGATATTTTCTTCTGTCTTCCCCAGTTTTTTTGCATTCACAACACCTTTCTTATTTACATTTCACTTAGTTGTTATTTCGAAATAGTAACCTCAACCTTATTTTAGCGTCGAGGTATACTATTCTCAACCTTTAAAATTTGGAAATAATAATTGAATTAACGTTAACTCTTAACTAATTTTCAAACAAAAACAAACCTAGCTCAACTGAACTAGGTTTGTTTTATAAGTAATTTTATATGTAAATTATACATTGACTGAATTTTGAAAACTTGAGGCTTTAGTTAACACGAAAGGCGTTATTATAAAACCAATAATCAATCCTGCTAAGTGACCAGTTAGACTTGTCGATGGAATGATTAATGAAGAAAGTAATCCAATTCCTAAAAAAGTAATGACAAACTTGCGATCATCTGAAAATAGCATGTTTTTTCGAAATAAAGTAATAAATAAATACATTCCTAAAAACGCATATCCAACGCCAGATGCGCCAGTTTCAACTGTATTTGGCGTATAGAAAAAATTAATAATAAGACCCGTCATAATGACGACTGTTAAATAAAAAAGTAAAAACTTTACAGAGCCTAATGCTCTTTCAAGTGGTCTGCCTAATATAATCATAAAAGTCATATTCATAAAAAAATGTGCGTAGCTGCCATGCATAAACGCATATGTAAAAAGTCGCCAAATTTCACCTTGCTCAACTAATTCGTGCTCATATCCACCTAAATCGATGATATTTTGAATTGTATATCCTCCTGTAAATGTCGTAATGATTACTAATATAGAACATATGCCAACCATAACAGTTGTTATTGGATATTTCTTAATAAATGTTTTGAAGTCTTCTGTCACTAAAAACATCAATCTCGTCCCTTCTGGAGCTATTATCAAAAAGTTGTATGACTCATTATTACTTAATTCGACATTTTTCAATAAAATCCTATTCTCAAATAAAAAAATCCTACAAATAATTGTGTAGAGAATAGGAATGGATCAATTTAGGGGAAATAAATACGAAGCTGGACAAGAGCTCCTTAATTTATGATGATTGAAAATACTTTTGGAAAATTTTTAATGGGACATTTGTTTCAATATATTTTGCACTCGTAAAAACAGCAACCAATTGTTGCTTTGGTGAAATAATGATACATTGGCCTCCATATCCCATAGCAAAATAAATAGAAGAATCAACTGTTTTTGGCTCATCATTTTCAGCTACCCACCAATGATATGCATATGAACCTACATGATGATATGTATGAAATTTCGCTTTTGTAGACTGTGATACCCAATCACTAGAAATAATCTGTTTATTATTCCATTTTCCATTTTGAAGCATTAAGATTCCAAGTTTTAGCATGTCATTCGGTTTTAAACTTAAACCAAACCCACCGATATTAATTCCGTTTGAATCCTCATGCCAAATAAATTCAGTTATTTCTAATGGTTCAAATATCATTTTATTTGCGAAATAAGCTAATTTTTCTTTCGTTACAATTTGAATAATTGCACTAATTACTTGTGAAGCTCCAGAGTCATAAATCATTTTTTCCCCCGGACTATTGACCATTTCTTTCTCTAAAACGTATTGTACCCAGTCTTCACTATTAATCATAGGGACTGGTCTACCACCCCATTCTCCCCATTCTTGCCAGTCATACCCCGCTGTCATTGTTAGAAAATGTTCAATTGTGAGCTCCTTTTTGTTTGGTTCTATATTTGGGAAGAATTCTGAAATTGGTGTCTTTACACTTTCAATAAAACCTTTATCAATTGCAATTCCTATTAACATAGATAAAACGCTCTTAGTCACTGAATTAACCTTAAATAATTTAGTTTCACTTTTCGTATTTTTATAATATTTATACTTAATTTCACCATTTTGATAGATGATGCATGTCGCGATACGCTCTTTTACTAGTTCATCTTCTAACTGTTCATAATTCATTGTATTTATTTTCAAGTAATTTCTCCTTATCGCACGTTTTCAAGTAGTTTTACTAATTTATGTATTAATCTTCCCATTAATCTAAAAAAAGCAAATAATCATTCATAAAAACAAAGCGAGCTGCAACAGCAACTCTAAATTTTTTGTCATTCGCAATATTTATCTATCTAGTATTTAATCAAACCATGTTTCTTTTAAAGGATTTTGATAGTATTCATACATTAACTCGATTTGAGCAGCGGTGTTACGGCTTAGTGAAAGCTCCGGTAATTCACTTACATCAAAAAAATCAATTCCACTCGTTTCTATACCAGTAGTAGAATTCCCACCTACAATTTCACATTGGATAAATAGTTTGTAATAGTGATATAACTGAGGCGGATGAGCATGTTTGGTCATATCTAAAACTGCTAGTAGCTTCTTCACTTCTACTATATAACCAGATTCCTCAAAAATTTCTTTTACGACATTTTCAGAAGCTGATAAGCCTACATCACAAAATCCACCCGGTAAAGACCACTTATTCTCACTTTTTTCTCTTACTAATAAAATTTTCCCATCTTTAAAAACCACACCTCTAACATCAACTTTAGGCGTTGGATAACCTCGTTCATTAGCGAATAATTCCTCGATTTCATCGAATTGTAAGTTAGAGTATTGATTCAAAATATCCGCACTAATGTTTCTTAATTCTACATATCTTTCTTTATCAAAAGGATCTTTCGTAAAGGCCAATCCTGCTTGAGAAATTGCTTGGATTTGCTGTGCCCATTGTAGCCACTTTAAACTCATTGGAGCCATCCTTTCCAAAACATTTTTATTATTTTACTAAATTTCTATATAATTTGTCCTAACGTTAGTTTACGCACCAGTAACTCCTGTTGACATAATAATTGCCTAAAAGTAAAAAAGAAAGCTCTAAATACTAAGAACTTTCTTCTCAAATTAAATAATCGAATCCTTCATCGTCAACATAATCGGACAATGGTCACTGCCCATTATTTCGGCGTGTATTTCTGAGTTAATTAATTCAGTTTGAAGTCGATTTGAAATAATAAAATAATCAATACGCCATCCAATATTTCGCTCACGCACTTTTGCCATATAAGACCACCAACTATAAGAACCTTCTTTAGTTGGATTTAAAAATCGAAAACTATCTGTAAATCCATTCTCTAATAAAACGGTCATTTTCCCACGTTCTTCTTCAGTAAAGCCCGAATTTTTACGATTAGATTTTGGATTTGCCAAATCAATTTCATTATGTGCAACATTCAAGTCTCCACATAAAATGACTGGTTTTTGCTCATCAAGTTTCGTTAAATAATGTTTAAACTCATCTTCCCATTCTAATCTGATTGGTAATCTTGCCAAGTCTCGTTGCGAATTAGGCGTATAAACATTTACCATATAAAATTTTTCAAACTCTAAAGTTAATACTCTACCTTCTACATCTTCTTCCTTTCCATTAAATCCAAAGCTTACATTTAATGGTTGATGTTTCGTAAAAATTGCAGTTCCTGAATAACCTTTTCTAACTGCCGAATGCCAATATTGATAATAACCATCTAATTCCAATGCTATTTGATCTTCTTGACACTTCGTTTCTTGAATACAAAAAATATCTGCATTTTGTTCATTAAAATAATCTAAAAAACCTTTTTGTACACATGCTCGAATTCCATTTACATTCCATGATATTAATTTCATACTTTTTTCTCCAATTTACGTTTCGGTTTTGGTTTTACTAAAGATGAACGATAGTCAAACTGATGAATTTGTCCATGGTAAATTGAAGTTTTATCATATAACTCTTCAAAAGATGAGATTTCATATTTCTTCGTTAAATGTAGAAATATTTTTGCACATGCTTCTGCATCTGCTAATGCATGGTGATGGTGATCTAATAAAATACCGAACTGGTTTGACAAAGTATCTAATGAGTAACGGGATTGTTTAGGCAATACCTTTTTAGCAAGCTGAAGTGAACATAATAAATTGTTTAAAGCTGAAGGTACTCCATATCTTGATAAATTATCTTTTAATGCATAACCATCAAACGGTAAATTATGTGCTACCAGTGTTTTCCCTTCAATTTTACTTTTAATTGTTTCATAAAATTCCGGGAAAAGAGGTGCATCCTGAACATCTCTTGGTCTAATTCCGTGCACAGAAATATTCATAGAATAAAAATCTTCTTCAGGATTAATAAGGGAATAAACTTGATCAACAATTACTCCATCTTCAACAAATACAAAACCGGCAGCGCAAATGCTATGGCGATTGTAATTTGCTGTTTCAAAATCAAACGCTACAAATGAATTCATATTATTTAACTTCCTCTGTTTTTATGATAATTCTATTATAAACTTTTTTAATAAAAGATGCATTTTTATAATAACGAAAAAAATTCACATTTTCGCCACAATTTGTTGTACAATATGTAGATTAATAATCACATAGTTAGTAAGATTCAAAGGATGTTGATCATGAAATTTGTACAATTGATTGTTCAAATAAGTTTTTTATACTTATTATTTTTTATCGGAAATTTAATACAGAAATACTTTCATTTAATGATTCCTGGAAGTATTATTGGTATGTTTTTACTATTCGGTATACTATTTATTCCTTTTTTTAATGAAAAATGGATACAAAATGGAAGCAATTTTCTAAGTAAGCACTTAACTCTTTTATTTATTCCAGCAACAGTAGGAATCATGAGATATCCTTCCATCTTAAACTTACATGGATTCATCTCTATTATTATTGTATTAGTCAGTACTGCAGTTGTATTTAGTACTTCAGCTTATATTAGTTCGTATCTTTCAACGAGAACCCGTAAAAAGCAAACGGAAGATCTAGTGATTGGGAGGGATACGAATGAAGGACTTTAAGAGTTTGCTATTTATTCTATTAACCATTTTATGTTATATCCTGGCTAAAAAAATGTACGCTAAATTTACTTTTCCGCTATTAATTCCGATTGTAACCTCAACTACAGTTATTATCTTACTTCTTCTAAAACTTCATATTACTTATGAATCGTACATGCTTGGTGGTAAATGGATTAATTTGCTTTTAGGACCTGCAGTTGTTTCCTTTGCCTATCCATTATTTGAACACCGAGCAACTTTAAAGAAATACGGTATGTCTGTGTTTATTAGTGTATTCGCTGGAACAGTCGTTGGATTATTATCAGGTGTCTACTTATCATTGTGGCTCGGAGTAAAAAAAGTCATTATCCTTTCTTTAGCTGCAAAATCAGTTACTACCCCACTAGCTATGGGGATTACTTCAATGATTGGTGGCATTCCGTCTTTAACTGTTGTATATGTAATGATTGCAGGTATATCTGGTACGATGTTTGGCCCATTTATTCTATCAAAGCTCAAAATAGACCACCCAGTTTCAATTGGACTATCATATGGTATTGCATCTCATGGTGTTGGTACTGCTAAAGCCGCAGAATACGGGAAGTTACATCAAGCAATCAGTTCAATAGCAATGACATTAAGTGCAATTTTAGCTTCTTTACTGATTCCTTTTATAATCAAAATCATTATAAAATAAAAAGAAAAAAGCCACATAAAAAATGTGGCTTTTATTGTTTTTTAGTTTACCAAGGTCTTCCACAACATGGGCCATATCCGCCCCATGGACGATAGTAACCCCACGGTCTTCCCCATCCCCAAGGTCCAAATGCCGCTGCTCCAAATAAAAATGGGAAGAAGAATGGGAAAAATCTTTCATCCTCATTTTGCTGCACTTGTGAATATTGGTAATAAGGTTGCTCAATTTGATGACGATAATCATACATTTTGTATCACCTCCATACTAACTATTGTACGGAGTTTAGCTCATTTAGGAGCAAGGTCAAGTATATAGGCATAAGTACAAAAATGAGATGTAACTTGCTTAATTTGATATGATTTTAATTTACTTAAAGCATGCTTGAGAAACCCCAGCTAGTAAATATATCCCAATATTCGAACCTTTCAATACAAATTCCTAATTTAAATGTAGATTCAAATACTACAAAATCAAAATCACCCTTAGAATACCCGCTAAAGTTAACAATCCAATTAATATCACTAAAAATATCTTTTAACCTTAAACTGATTGCGCCTGTTTCACGGTAATTCAAATGAAATAAAATTACTTCCATTTCTAGAAGATGGGTGGGAATTTTCTTATATAACAAATCAAGTTCTTTAACTGCTTTAGAGTAACTATGGTCAAACTTGAATTCTTCTTTATTTTCACCTAACTTATCTATTTCGTTGTAAAAATTAATAAGTAATTTTCTAGAATATTCAGGATCTACGAAAGAACTAAATGTTAGATGAATGTCTTTAGATATCAATTCTTTAATTTTGTTATTTCTCTTATTTTTCATTTGAAGTAATTTAATCTTTTCTTTTCGATCATCAAGATCCACTTAAATATTCTCCTCTCATTAATGGATATATTAGCTCTATTTTAACAAAAAGTTATATCGCACCTATAATATGTAGCCATTTTGTCAAATAAGAATTTTATAAATACCACAACAAAAATAGAGATGCGAATTGCATCTCCAAACTATACTTTATTTATTGTTTCACCACTGAACCGAATTTTGTTAATCCTAGTCTAAATTAATTTATACATCTCATATTGAGCTATTTTTTCTCTCTTAAATTCTAATTTATTCATAAATCCTTCTAAGCTATTATTATTTGGGATTGATGTTGAAATCGCTTTTAAATTTAGTTCAGTAGCTGCATATTGTAATAAGTTAGTTGCTATTTTTTGATGACGGTATGCTTTATCTACCATTAGGAAACTTATTCTGCCATTTGCATTTATAGCCAACGCTCCTATGTTTTCATTGTTAACTTTTGCTAAATAGTAGCTAAAATTAGTTAGTTTTTCTAAATAATCAATATCATTTTGCCAGTTTATATGGAAATCCCATTTATTAAACGTTTCCTTAAAATGATGAAAATCGACTTTATGGATCTCTGCATTTGCTTGGCTTTGTAATTGTTGCAAGTTAGTTAAATCAGATTTTGAGAAATAAGAAAGATCATAGATTTTTTCATATCCTAGTTTTTTATAGAAATTAATCGCGCGATCATTTCCAACAATTACTTCAAGGAAAAGTTGTTTACATCCATTTTTCTCTGCTTCTTCTTTGTGAAGTTCAATTAACTTCTGACTGACACCTACTCCTCTATAATCTGGACTAATTGCCAATGTCCCGCATCGCATAGTTTTAATATTTTCATAGGTTTTAATACCACCTAATATAACTCCAACAGCTTCATTTTCATGAATAGCTACAAACGAGTGCTCAAGTTTGTTCCCTTCTGCTCCGAAAAACACATTAACAAATTGTTCCTTTGAGTACTCAAATTTAACCATGTAATCTGAAAAGCCAATTGAAAATGCTTGAAATGCTAAATCAATATCCACTTCGCTACATCTGAAAAAATTTATTTTCTCTAGTTCTATACTATTTTTCAAATTTGTTTCCATGCAGTCACGTCCCTTGTCTATTATTATTTAGAAACCATAATTTCATTTTCAGTATTTTGAATAGAATCATAGTTAAAATTGATTTTTCTCTTAATTAGTAAGTAACCGGTTACAGACATAATCATTATGATTAAGCTTCCATGAAACAGCCAGACTAGATGTGGCATAGTTATAAATGATAATAATGGTGATGCCGCTACAAAACCAATTGTAAAACCCACTCTATTTAATAAATTTGCTACACCGAAGATTCTTCCTCTTATTGAATTTTCAGTTTTTTGAATCATTGTTGAAAAGTAAGTTCCGGCTGCATTATCAAAAAAGCCTGTGAAAAATGCAAATAAGAATACAATCCATAAAATTTGATTAGATAAAAATAAAATGAATCCTAATGATGTTAACACTGATGCTCCGTAATACATAAATAAATAATGCTGTTTTAACCATGATACTTTTGGGATTAACCAAGTCGAAATGATTCCTCCAATACCCCAGGTTCCCCAAATTAATCCTTGATAAAATGTTGCATGTTCTGAACTTATTTTTTCTGCTAATATTGGTACTCCAACATTATGAGAACTGGCTGAAAATGTTTGAAACAAAAAGACCATGAACACTAATAATAATAATGGTTTGACCAGTACGTAAGTTTTCACTTCTTTTAAATCATCAAACAACTGTCGCCAATGTTTATTTCCATTATTTTTAACCGTATTTTCCCATTTATAAAAGATTAAAACAAAAGCCGACATGAAATATGAAATAGCATCAATTCCAATAATCACTCGATAATTTACTACAGTTGATAAGAAAGCTGATCCTAAAAATCCAATAACCATGCTAATTGCAGCAAGCCGAGAAATAAATGCATTAATTTTTAAAATATTTTCTTCACCAAATATTTGTGGTAAATCAGCACTAAAGCTGACTGAAAAAAAGCTTCCCAATGCACCTATAACAAACGCTGCAATCGCAATCATAGTAGGCGAAGGAAAAATACATAAAAATAAGATACTAATACCTCTAGTAATATCACTGAATATCATTAGCTTTCTTCGATTATATCGATCTGCAATTACGCCAGAGAATAAACTTGTTAAAATCCCGCCACAAACACGGAGTGCTAGAACTGCTGCTAGCCATGTTGTGCTTTTCGTCATCGAATAGATTACTGCATTCATGATAACCAATTCCATCATACTACCTATATCTGAGAATGCTTTTGTATATAAAAAGTAAACCTTCTTTCCCACAATAATCCCTTCAATCTACCAAAATTAAATAACAAATTACTTTAGCAAAACATAGACAAGTAAATAAGTCTAATTTGGACTGAATTCATTGTTATTCCTCCCTTCAAATCAAAACTGACTATTAAGTTTATTTTATTGTATGAATAGTGTATGTTGTTTGCTTTATTTTTAACATAAAAAAATTTCAGAATTTTTTTTAGGTAGGAAAGTATTGACCTTCACTACCTAAAATTTATTTACTAATTAAAATATAAGACATAATCATTTCTTCAATTGCTTTAAATTGCGCCTTGTAGATTTCATCATCTTCTACAACCGAGTAATGCAAACAGATGCCATCAACATTAGCCCAAAACAAACTTGAAATAATATCAGGATCGATATTATTCTTAAATTCACCTGATGCTATTCCTTGTTTAATAATTTCACTTAAAAATAAGCGATATTGATTTTTATATCTTTCAATCATGATCGCTTGTAAGTTTTCATGCCTAGCCGAATTAATCCAAAACTCCAATTGTACTCTAATCATATTACGCCATATTTCCGTTAAAGTAATTTCACTATACATTAGAAATAGCTCTTTCAACTTATCTTTTGGCGAACTAATATTTTGAAATCGTTGATTAATTTTTTCAAATGTTTGAACTGTTCTTTCTTGCATCAAAGTTAGATACAGCTCTTCCTTACTTTTAAAGTAATTATAAATTAACCCTTTACTCGTTTTAGAATATGCAACAATATCATCCATTGTTGTCGTATGATATCCCTTTTCTCCAAAACATTTTAATGCACTTTCAAGAAGACTCTCTCTTTTGCGTTCTTTGTAATCATCTGAGACTTTTGGCATTGAACACATTCCTTTACTCTCTAAATTTATTTAAACTGACTATTTAGTTTAGTTTATCAACTAAATTATGGAATTTCAATAAAATATTCAAAATAATCACACGATTATTTTCATCCTGATAAAAAAAGTGACTAAAAGTCATAAGACCTAGTCACTTCATCCAGACATAATTAGTTTTGTTCAAGTTTTGCTTTAACAGAAGCTAATTTACCTTCCATTGTGCTCTTCTTGTCACGACGATCATCAATTCGAATTGTCGTTGCAACTCTTGAAATTCCATTTGCAAATGGAACCTCATGCATCTCTTGAACAACTTTTAATAATACTGGTAATTCACCTTCAATAATTGTATTCATAGGTGTAAGTTGGTATTTAACTTCACCTTCATACTTTTCTAAAACTTTATGTATATTTGCTACATAAGCACTCACACTAGGTGTTTCAGTGCCAATTGGTACGATTGAAACGTCAATAATTGCCATTGTTAAATTTGCTCCTTTTATCATCAATTTCTTACATGTTATATCCTACCATGTTTATGAAAAAAATGAAAAATTTAACCATTAAATGATGGGCTAGTTTTAGATATGATTAATAACCTTTGTCAATCTTAACTATATTTCTTAATTGTTCATTATTTTCTAATTTTGAAAGTGTGTCCACAAAACACTTAACTCCATCATTTGGTAAAGTAACCGCTGAAATATGTGGTGTTATTTTAACATTAGGCATTTGCCATAATTCTGAATCTGCTGGAAGTGGCTCAACCGCAAAAACGTCTAAAATAGCTTTTCTTATTTTTCCACTTTTCAAAGCTTCTTTTAAAGAATCTTCACATACAGTTGCTCCTCTACCAACATTTATGAATCCTACATTGTTTAAATGTTTAAACGTATCCATATTTAATATATTTTTCGTTTCATTTGTTGATGGAAGAACACTTACAATCCAATCCGCATTGTCTAAAATTGTGGATGCTTCTACGAATGGTACTATTTTTTCGAAGTATGGCTTTTCGTTCCCACTCATCGAGACACCAAACACCTTCATGCCTAGGTTTGATAAAACCTTTCCGATGTATCCTCCAATTTCACCTGTACCATAAATGACTACTTTTTGATCCTCTAATGATTTCGGTATGTGAAATTCCCACTTATTTTCAGACTGTAAACTCGAAAATTGTTCGTGTAATTGTGAATCCTGGAGTATGTAACTTAAACAATATTGGCTCATCTTTGGACCAAAAACGTCAATAGTTCTTGTTAAGAGCACATCATTTTTCCAGTTTATTTTCATAAAACTATCAACACCCGCAGCTAATGAATGTACCCATTTGATGTTTCCAAACTCAAAATTTGGCGTCGGACGAAAACCAACATATGTATCAGCCCACTCATAATCCTCTTTCGTTACTTCATCTTCCGGTAAAAAACGGAATTCCTTTGTTAGATTGTATGAATCAATAATGTCTTTAAGCTTATGTTGGATTCTGCTAGTTACTAATATTTTTTGACTGTTCATCGTTCTCTACTCCTTTATTTTTGCTACTTAAATTTTAACATAATATTTCGAAAACAATAAAAAGAAAGACCTTAGAAATTTACTATTACATTGAGGGTGACCTATAAGTCTATCAAATGGAAAACAAATTTGTGGAATTGAAAATTAAAATGCAGAGGACTCATCTGCATAAAGCTTGTGAGTAGTGCAAATAAGTTTGTCAGAACGGCAAATATGTAGTTCATGATCGCAAATAAATATGGATTCGTTGCAAATAAAGTACTAACTGCAATTAAATGTCTAAAATCGCAAATAAAATAGTCAGAACTGCAATTAAAATTAGAGAATCGCAAATAAAACTAGTATACCTGCAATTAAAACATCAATAAGTGTAAATAAACGGATGATTTACACCTACCGGTAATGGTATTATGGCTAAAAATAGACTCTTTTCAAAAGCCAAACTAGCAAACTAGCTTTAATTATTACGTAATCGGTTAAAAACTTGATAGAATTTAATCACTTTTCTATAAAAATGATTGATAAAGCGACTTCACATTAAAAAACGCCGAAATATACCCACTAGGTATCTCCGGCGTTTACAAGTTACTTTCTACCTTCCTTATAATACTTTACTTAAAAAGCTTTTCGTACGTTCATGCTTTGGAAAGTCAAATATTTGACCTGGATCGTTTTCTTCAACAATATAACCTTGATCCATAAAAATTACGCGGTCACCAACTTCTCGTGCAAAGCCCATTTCGTGCGTTACAATGACCATTGTCATTCCTTCTCTAGCTAATTGCTTCATAACTTCTAATACTTCTCCGACCATTTCAGGGTCAAGGGCAGATGTTGGTTCGTCAAACAACATAATTTTAGGTTCCATCGCCAGCGCTCTCGCAATTGCTACACGTTGCTTTTGACCACCAGATAGAGAGTCAGGATATACATTTGCCTTATCTGAAAGACCGACCTTTTTTAGTAGTTCTAATGCTTTTGTTCTAGCAATATCATTCGGTTTATTTCTAACCTTTTTAGGAGCTAGAATAATATTTTCTAAAACTGTTAAATGTGGGAATAAATTAAAATGTTGAAATACCATACCTACTTCGGTACGAACTTTATTTATATTAGTCTTTTTATCTGTAAGATCGACATTCTCGATAAATACTTTTCCCGCAGTAATTGTTTCTAACATATTTAAACATCGCAGAAAGGTTGATTTTCCCGAACCAGAAGGACCAATCACAACGCATACTTCTCGTGGTTGAATTGTAATGTTGATATCCTTTAATACTTCAAGCGAACCAAATGATTTTTTTAGTTTTTCTACTTTAATCATCCTGTTGTCAACCTTCTTTCGATACGATTTAATACAAAGCTTAATGACAATGTCAGTACTAGATAGATAGCAGCGGCTGAAAAGTAAGGCTCCCAAACTTTATAATATTGCCCTTGCATAGCTCTACTCCAATACATAATTTCAGGTGCTGCAATGATGGCTGCTATTGAAGATTCTTTAATTAATACGATAAATTCATTTCCAAGTGGAGGAATCATACGTTTAACAGCTTGAGGCAAAATAACATTTCTCATTGCTTGTCCATGTGTCATTCCAAGCGAGCGTGAAGCCTCCATTTGCCCTTTATCGATTGATTGAATTCCAGCGCGGAAAATTTCAGCAATATACGCTGCTGCATTTAATGAAAGTGCGATGATTGAAGCTGCAATTGCATTTGTCTCACCTATGAAATACGGAACTACACCGAAATGTATAAGCAAAATTTGTACAAATAAGGGTGTACCTCTAAAGAAATTGATATACCATTTAAATGGAAGTGCTAACCATTTATTATTTAGCATTTTACCTAATCCAATAAATAATCCAATTATTGTACCAAAGAAGATCCCTGCAAAAGATAAACCAATTGTTAATGCAGTTCCTTTAAGGAAAAACGGTATGTACTCTTTTATAATGCCAAAATCAAATCCCATTTCTTTTCCCCCATTTAGATAAAATTGCGTAACACAAATTTTGCGTTACGCAATTTTTAATTTACTATTTATTTTCTTCTGCTTTTAATGTCGCAAGATCTGGCTCTGATCCAAAATGCTTTTTATAAATTTCTTCATAAGTTCCATTGTTTACGACTTCCTTAATCGCTTTATCTAGTTTACCTTTTAATTTACTTCCATCTTGAAGTAATAAGCCATAGTATTCAGGTTCAAAACTATTTTTATCATCAATAACTACTAACTTTTTATCAGGGTTATTTTTTGCATAAGCTTCAAGTACCCCATTATCAGCAACTACAGCATCAGCTCCGTGGTTAAGAAGTTCTAAAATTGCTAAATTGTTATTTTCGAATTTTTTTAGATTTTTATTGTTCTTTCCAAATATTTTTTCAACTGCTGCTTGGCCTGTTGTACCATTTTGTACTGCAACAACTTTCCCTTTTAAATCTGCAGCTGATTTAATACTACTACCTTCAGGAACTAAGATTTTATTAATTGAAAGAAAATATGGAGTCGTAAAATCATATGTTTTCTCACGATCTGCGTCAATTGAGATTGAAGACATACCAATGTCTGCAGTCTTTCCACCAATTTCAGCAAATAAAGGATCCCAACCCGTATTAACAATTTTTATTTTCAATCCAGCCTCTTTAGCTACGGCATTCGTAAAATCAACATCAAAACCAACTATTTTTCCATTTTCAAGATATTCAAATGGTGCATATGCAGCATCAGTAACAACTCTTAATGGTTTGTCCGCTGATCCATTCGTTTTGGCATCCTTTCCACATCCCGTTAAAGTTAGAGCTGTTGTAACTGCAAGTGCAAACGATAGTGTCTTAAACTTTTTCATTTAAATACCCCCAATTAGTTTAAATATGTAATTTAGCTTTTTATTAGATTGAATATATTGAAAATTTAATATATTTAGATTTTTTATAATTATATCTATTCTTGTTTAAATATGCAATACTATGTCAAATATTGTTAAATCCCTCCAATACCCAGTTAGTTTACAAAGTTTAACTATCAATTTTATTACTTGTCTCCTATTACATATATATTTCATTTTATAAAACTTATTTGTAAAATTAATAAACCGGAAACAAACATCTTGTTTCCGGCTTCATTTCATATTATTTAATTAAAATTGAGATCTCCGAATAACCTTTATTCGTCTTATGAACTTCAATTACTGCTGGCATTGCATCCTTCACATCTTGCACATGGGAAATAACGCCAATTAAACGACCTGATTTTTGAAGCTGAATTAGTGTATCTATTGCTTTTGACAATAATTCATCATCTAGCGAACCAAACCCTTCATCTATAAACAGCGTATCAATCGATACACCACCTTTATGTGCTTGAATGATATCTGCCATTCCTAAAGCTAAACAAAGCGATGCGTTAAACTGTTCTCCACCCGATAATGTTTTTACATCTCTGGCTAAACCTGTATACGAATCGTAAACTTCTAATCCTAATCCACTTTGTTTTCTTCCTTTTTCAACTGCATCTTTTCGTTGTAATTGAAATTGGCCATTTGATAAATGATCGAGTCGAATATTTGCTGATTCAATGATTTGTTCAAAATAATCCAATAAAACATATCGTTCAAACGAAATCATTTTATCATTATCGCCTTTTGTTACTTTATATAAATCAGTTAAACCAGCTAAATCTTTTTCGGTTTTTACAAACTCCTCTTGATAAATATTCAAATCAACTTTCAACTGATTTAATCGTTTAGTTGATTCTTGAATACGAATCATTTCATTAACGATTCCATCTATATTTTGTGTAATTTCTTGTACCTTGCTTCTTAGATCACTCTCATCTATCTTTTCGTTCGATTGCACTTGTTGCTCAAGTAACCCTTTTTCAGTAGTTAGTCTTTGCAGATTCTCTTCGAATGTCGATAAATCGTTACGATATTGATCAATATACTGAATATAATCAATTGCGCTTATAAACTCTGATTCAATTTTAAACTGATGCTCAGATAATTTTTCGTGATACGTTATCGAAACTTTTTCAATATCTTGCTTTATTTTTAGTACATCATTTTCAAGATGCGAACATGTTGTCTCTTTCACTGTTTTCTGCTCAGTTAAGAATTTGTGCTCTTCTTCAATTTTGGAGATTTTCGCTTTTAATGTAGCAATTTGTTTTTCTAAATCATTTTTTTCCGTTTGCCATTGCTCAAGTGTTCTAAGCTGTTCAGGTAATCTCGATTCAATTTGAACAACAACTAATTTTAATTCATTTATTTCATTAGTCAGCTTATTCATTACTTCTGATTTCTCAGTAACTTTTATCATTAACTCACTAACTAATTGTTCTTTTATTTTTATTAATTTATTAACTTGTTCAAATGTAGCCTTTTTCTCTGTAAGCTCTTTTAGTATTGTTTCATTATCATTAAACTCTTTTACTAGACCTTTTAAACCTTCATTTGAAAAGTCAAATCGACCATACTCTTCTAAAAAGGCCTCTTCATCCCTTATCACGGTGTTTTCAATGCTTCGAATGCCACCTTGGATTGTAGCAAGTTCAGTCTGAAGTGCATTCACTTGTTGTTTCAGCTTTTCTACATCTTCTTCGTTTACTGTCCCGTTAAATTTAGCAAGAGAAGGATGATGAGTGCTTCCACATACCGGACACTGCTCTTGATCTTTTAAATCTTTCGCTAGAAAAGCAGCCTTTTGTTGAATCATTTCATGTTCAATTCGGTCTAATTCATTTTTAAATTTACTATGCTCGACTTCTTTATTACGATAGTCAATTACTTTTTGCTCTAAGTCTCTTTTTGCAAACACGATCCGTTTTGCAGCTCCGCCTTTTTGTGAAATTTCTTTACTTAATAAGGAAATTTTAGCCCACTCTTCATGGATTCCTTCTAGGTCAATTAAACTCATTTTTAATTTGTTTAATTCTTCGGTTTCTTTTTTTAATTCAATTTGTAATGATTGTTCTTCTCTTTCAGCTTTGATTAGATTTTTCGACTTATGATCGAACTCAATTTTTAGATTTTGAAATTGATTAATATCATCTTTTAGAGCTACTAAATTACTTAATTGGCTTTCAAAACTTACTAATTTTTTATGTTCTTCAGGAAGAGTTTCTACTTCTGCTGAAATTTGTTCAATTTTCGAAAGTGTTCCTTTTAAACTTTCAATTTCAACTAACAATTTATCATTCGTAACTTGAAGTGCATTATTTAGCTTTTCAAGTTCAGTTTTTACAGGCAATACTTTCTCAGCATTTGTAGCTAATTTTATTTTCACTTTTTTATCTTCAATTTCTAACTCTTGGTCTTTCAACAACGCTAATAATTCAATGATTTCACGCAAGCGATCAATGTTTTTATTATGCGTTTGTGCTGAGAATAATTTTTGTTGATGAACCTCTAATTGTGATTTTTGAAGTTTTTCTGTTTCTTCAAGTCTTTTTAAATCTTCTATCATACTTGAAATATGTTCAGTCAAAATATCATTTACTAAATGCAGGTTAATTTGAGAATCGTCAGCTAGTTGAATGCCTTTTTCACTTAAGATTTTTTCAATCACTTCTAATTTAATCATTATTTTTTGTTTTAAATTATTAAAGTGACTTTCCTTATTTTTTCTATCTGAATTCAAATCTTCAGCTACTTTTTCATATAATTCAGTTCTGAAAATCTTACGTAAAATTTCTTCTTTTTCTTTCGTATCGGATACTAATAATTTTCTAAATTCACCTTGAGGAAGTAATACGATTTGTTTAAATTGATCGGCATTAATTCCTAATAACTCTTCAACTTTTTTATTTACAATAGAAGTTTTATTAAATTCTTGGCAATATGGTACCTTTTCCTCATTTTCAATTTTATAAAACTCTATTTTGTCGCCAGTTATTCCTTTATTTTGCTTTTTCTGATGCCCTTTTTGCCTAAAAATATTGTAATGATTCCCTTTTAATTCAAAAGTCAGTTCTACACTTGTATATAGGTCATCATCTGCAAAGTGGCTTCGAAGTAAAGCTTGATCATTTCTATTTTCACCGCTCGCTTCTCCAAATAAAGCAAAACAGATTCCATCAAAAATCGTTGTTTTACCTGCACCAGTTGGACCAGTAATCGCAAATAAGCCTTTTTCATTTAATTTACTAAAGTCAACATTCACCTTATCTTTGTAAGGTCCAAATGCATGAAGTACTACTTTTAATGGCTTCAATTCTATTCCTCCCTTACAAAAACCCCATGAATTATTTCTTTCATAAATTGTTCATCTTCAATTTTTAAATCTTCATTTTTCATTTCTTTATAAAATGCTTGAAACAGTTCAAGTTGATTTTTTGATTGTTTATCTACTAAACTTAATTGATTTTTGTTATCTAATTGTAATGCTGAACGCTTTCGACTAACATGCATTGCGTTTGGATAAACGGTTCTAATTTGCTCCATCGGTTGTACAACCATATGATCATCAGTTAATTTTACAAACACATAGTCATTATTTACTTGATGTTGTCTTATTTCCTCAATTGTTCCTTCAATTGATCTTAAATCTCGAATTGGATGAAACTCTCTCTTTTCAACAGTTAACTCGCCATTACCTTGTATTTCAACAATGAAACAACCTTTTTTATGATTTTCTTCTGATAAAGAATATTTTAGAGGAGAACCTGAGTATCGAATTGATTTATTGCCTACATAATGCGCGCGATGCAAATGCCCTAAAGCAGTATAATTAAAATGCTTGAAATTATGATGAGATACATATTCAGCCCCACCAATCGAAAGTGTACGCTCTCCCTCAGTCTCTTCATCTGAAGGCTCACCATTATTCGTTACGAATGCATGTCCAACAAAAACATTACGGACAGACGTGTCTAATTCTTCATCTCTAATTTTATTAATGATTGCTCTCATTGCATCATCATGCGAATGGATATCGTCGTTCTGTAATATATAGCGAACAATACTCGGCTCTGCATAAGGAATTAAATAAAAATGCACTTCACCTTCAGCATCATTCAAAATCACTTTCTTAAAAGGAGTTTGAAATTTCCCAACTAAATAAATACCTTCTTTTTCCATAAAACGACTACCAAATTCAATTCGTTCAGCACTATCATGATTTCCAGCAATAGCAAGAATCGGCGTATTGCACTCAATGACAATCTTATGGAACACATCATTTAATAGTTCAATTGCTTCAGTCGGAGAAACACTTTTATCATATAAATCACCTGCAATTACTACTGCATCCGGCTTTTCTTCTTTAATTATTGATATAAATTCATCTAAAATAGATCGTTGGTCTTCTGTCATATGTACACCATGTACAATTTTACCAAGGTGCCAATCTGCAGTATGAATAAACTTCATTTAATACACCTCATTAATTTTATTGGCCGTTTTCTTGTATCGAAACTACAGCTTTTATTTAATTATATTTTACATCAACATACGAACATTTGTATCCTTTTTAAATGAATAAATTAAAAAATGCATTATTAAGCTAAAATAATTGAAATACTACTAAATATGATACAAAATATAGCTATAAAAGCTTAGGAGGCAATTATGGAAAAATTAGTAGATGTAAAAAAATATGAAGAAGTTATAAATAGTGAAAAGCCAGTAGTCGTTAAATTCTTTGCAACTTGGTGTCCTGATTGTACACGTTTAGATGCATTTATTGGAGAGGTAATCGAAGAACATCCTTCATTTACTTGGTACACAATGGATCGCGATGAGTTTCCAGAAATCGCTAGTGAACAACAAGTAATGGGTATTCCAAGTTTATTAGTATATAAAAACGGTGAAAAAATTGGTCATTTACATAGTGCGAACGCAAAAACGCCAGAATCAGTAGAAGAATTCTTATCTACTTTTGAATAATAAAGTTGATATTAATTATAAAACCACAAGGCAACAATCATTGAATTAGTAATTTAAATAATACGCTAATTGGTATTAAATAATATAATGCAAAAGAGGCATTGCTTGAGCAATGCCTTTTGTTTATTGTTAATTTTCTTATACAACTATCGAATGCGCTTAGTTGGATATAGATATATAGTATGTATGCAGGTAAAAAAATTCAATTTACTTCTTTTTCTTTCTTCTCTCCAATGAGAAAGTAATATATTAACCAAATGACATTGAACTACTCACCACTTAACACCCTTACGGGTTGTTTGAAGTGGGAGATTCTTGGGAACAGAGCATACTTGCTAGTGTATTTTTTTGCCAGCAGAGGTTTCTCTTATTTACCAAGCTACCCCCGTAGATTC
>NZ_NUCO01000037.1:0-95129 GCF_002555445.1 Bacillus sp. AFS017336 | reverse complement strand
AACAACCGATGGGACAACTGGCGGAACAACTGATGGAACAACAGCAGGAACAACTGGCGGAACAACTGACGGAACAACTGGTGAAACAACCGGCGGAACAACCGGCGGAACAACCGTCAAAACAGCTGATGCAACAACAAGCAGTACAACTACTATAACAATCCCAGCAAATGTAAAGCTAAAAGTAGATAAAGAAGAGAATGATCTTTACTATGTTACTTATAAAGAAAACGCTGGGACTATTTTGAAAAGTGCAGTCCGAGATGCAACTCCTTGGGAAGTTAACCCTACAGCGACAGTTTTTAAAGTCACTAAAGATACGCCTCTATTATTAAATGAAAATGGAAAATTAGTGAATAGAGGAACAGTAAAAGCAAATACAGTTTTTAGTAAAAGTGGCGAAAAGGGTCAAAATTTAATGATCCAATATTCTAATCAAACTGCTTATATCGATAAAAGTAATACACTGCCTTTAACAAAGGATAAAATGCCAGTAACTAATATTGTTACTAAACCTGTTAAAATTACAGCGAGTGTAGCAGTGCGGAATACTAAAGTTGTTTTCCCAAATACTTCAAAAACAACGATGGTTAACGTTCCTGCCAAGCAGAGGTTAGTAATTGATTCAATCTATTCGACTTATTATGTTGTAAAAATCGGGGGAATTAAGGGACTAATTCCACAAGCTGATCTTTCACTAAAGACTAATAATTATGTTGATCCAAATGGTAATTATTCATATGATAAATTAACTGCGGACTTACAAGAGTTAAATGCTTGGTATCCTAGTTTTACAAAAGTAGAAATAATTGGAAAATCAGTAGATGGTAGAAATTTATATGCCTTTAAACTAGGGACTGGAAAATCAGAAATTAGTATTAACGGTTCGCACCACGCACGTGAGCACATGACGACAAATGTTATTATGGAAATGCTTGATCAATATGCTAGTGCATATGAAAAAAATACGAAAATAAGTAGCTTTGATGTTAGAAAGACACTAACACAAACTTCAATTTATTTTGTGCCGATGGTTAATCCTGATGGTGTAATGCTTGTACAAAAAGGTGCTAGCAGTGCAAAGAATCCGAGTCAAGTTATTAAATTGAATAAAGGAAGTAAAAATTTTACAGCTTGGAAGGCGAATGTACGCGGCGTGGATTTAAATCGTCAATATCCAGCGGGATGGAGTACGATTCCTGGTAATAAATCAAAGCCTGGCCCAGATAACTATAAAGGTACAAAAGCTTTAAGTGAACCAGAAGCAAAAGCTTTATATGATTTTACGAATAAACATTCATTCAAAAATACTGTTGCATATCACTCATCTGGAAATATTATTTTCTGGCATTATAATCAAACAGGAAGTCAATTTACTAGAGACAAAGCTATTGCTACAAAATTATCAAAACAAACAGGATATAGTTTGGTTGCTCCCGCAAAAGGCGGAGGCGGAGGATATAAAGACTGGTATGTTACTGCTAAAAAACGACCAGGATTTACAATTGAAATTTCTCCTTATGTAGGAAACAAACCAGTTCCAAATAGTTACTTTAGTAGCATTATGAAGAAAAACTTACCAGTTGGACTAATTTTAGCCAACGAAAAGTAAAAAATTAACGTAATAATTAAATTTAATCGACTAATTTTAATTATTCTTCGTGCACAATTTGTTTTCCATTTCATTTTGTGTTAAGATAGGTACATACTTAATAAGAAATTGGTTAATTCAATTCATGTGTTAAAAGGGACGAATTTTCATCCTGTTCTAATGTGTGTATTTTTTCTTAACAATACTCATTAAGTGTAAAAAAACAGGTATATATGGAGGTTCGTACAATGAACACAGGTACAGTTAAATGGTTTAACGCAGAAAAAGGTTTCGGATTCATCGCTGTTGAAGGTGGAGACGATGTATTCGTACATTTCTCAGCTATCCAAGGCGACGGTTTCAAATCACTTGAAGAAGGCCAAAAAGTAAGCTTTGAGATCACTCAAGGTAACCGTGGCGCTCAAGCTGAAAACGTAGTTAAATTATAATTTTCACTTTTGTGTGAAATAAAGGACTGCTAACATTATTGTTAGCAGTCTTTTTGTTTTGTTTGAAGAATGGAATTTGCTAGGGACTTCAAATATAGTGGCATAAACAAAAGAACTGCAATAAAATCACGTTTTCTACAATAAATATGTGCAAACTAAATCTTCATATTAAAAATTATTTTTCTAATTTACTAAAATTAAGCAACAAAAAAAGAGCTCAGATAAGCTCTTTTTCTTACATACATCTTATTTTAATGCAGAATCAATTAATTCGGTTGCTTCTAGTTGGGAAATTCCTTTAATTAAGCTAAGTTCACCAACAAACATTCGTTTTGCAGTATCTAACATTTCTCTTTCGCTTGGATTTAAAGGTTTCTCCTTGCTTTGAAGTGTTAGATCACGTACAACTTGAGCTCCTGCGAGTAATTCGCCAGACTTTAGTTTTTTCATATTTAAGTCATATTTTTGTTTCCATGATAAGGATTCATCGGGAAGACCATTTGTAAAGTCATCTAATACATTTTCTAAATATTTGTGGTCTTCAACTAAACGAATTTTCGTATTTGACACATTCCCTTGAGGGACCATCAGCTTTAAATTGCTGGATGGAATGTTAATTATGTAGTACTGTTGTGTTACACCTTGTATAACTTTCTCTTCGATGGAATCAATTACTGCAGCTCCCTGCATAGGGTAAATAATTTGATCGCCAATTTTGAACAATGTACCCACCTCCGAAAATTCTAATAACATAAGTATATCATTAATAAATCAAATATCAAAATTTATATAATAACATCTGTAAAATATTTTTGTCAATAATTTTTTTGTATATTTTTTTGTTTTTTTGGGAAAAAGATGAACATGTCATATGGTAGTGGACATAATATGGAGAGAGAGAAAGCCGATGGGAGGTTACTTATGAATTTTCGTGTAGTTATTTTTATCGTAATAGTACTCACATTTTTTTCAACGACTAGCGGTTGTAGTCAACAAGAACAAAGAGAGCTGGAAAAACTTCCTGACGGGGTATTACTGGCGGCGTCTGAACTTTCTTATGAAGCATTTCTAAGTAAAGACATAGGTAAAAGCTTAAAAGAACATAAAGGTATAGTCGATCCCTTATTAACTCAAATTCATAAAAGTTTGAGTGATTATAGATTAGTTTCTATGACCTCAGGTAATATTGGTTTTTCTGCAATTGCATTAAAGAACAATAAAAATAATAGTTTACTATTCGCATTTAGTGGAATAAAGAAAATTAATTTGCAGGATATTTATCAAAGATTAGTTGGATTTGAATCTCCAGAAAATGGCTCTCCTGTCGCTGTGGATGATCAAGCATTACAAGCATATGATTGGGTAAAATCAATTTTAAATAAAAAAGAGAATAATCGTGCAAGCGTATATGTTACTGGCCATTCATTTGGAGGCTACTTAGCTCAATATGTAGGATATCAGCTGAATAACGATAAACAATTGAAAAATCATCTATTTGTACAGGGCGTTACATTTAACTCATTAGGTGTATTATTAGATGATGGTTCGAAAAAGCTTCAAGCGAAAACACAAAAAATACAAAAATCTTATAAACCGTTATTTACAAATTATATCGTAAAAGGTGACCCATTAGACTATGCAAGTAAAACCTTCTTTAAACAAATCACCGGATACTCACTTCAACAACTAGGTAATGTAAAATATATTACGGTTGATGAGAACTATAAGTCTTCGTTAGAGGCATTAGAAAAAACGACGGATTTATGGACAAAAGCAAGATTGCTAAAACCATTATATCCTTACCATGACTTAGTTGAGTTTGAAAGTACTTTTTGGAAATAGAGAAACATAAAAAGCTACTACCTATTGCGGTAGTAGCTTTTCTAATGAGACATTATTTGTATTGAATATCGTCTCTTAGTGATTCGACCTTCGTTAAGGCTTGATCAATGTCTGCCTCACTAACTCCAAAATGCGCCAGTGCGTCATGAAGATGAGTAGCAATTGCATTAAAATGGTTAGGTTGTATATTCATTCCTTCGTGGGCTTTTGACATGGATTTGCCAGTATACTGTTTAGGACCACCTAAAGCAAAGCTAATAAATTTTGTCTGGTGGCGACGTTGTTTATCCATATCCGTATTTGCAAAGAAGTGATTAACTGTTTCATCTTTAAGGACTAGCTCATCATAAAAGTAATCTACTACTTTTCCAACTGTTTCTTCTCCACCGTATTTTTCATAAAGCGTTTGTTCCATTTAGTAACTTCCTTTCAATATATGATAAAGGTAGATTCCCCGAAAAAACATGGAAATATTACTAAGTTTTTACTGTTTATTTATATCCAAATTTATAAATATGCTACAATTATAAAAAGTAATTGTTCGTATTAATTTAGAAGAATTTCTTATATTGAAAAAACTCCCTTAAATAGTTTAATAATAAACTACTTAAGGGAGTTTTTTTATAATTAAATTATTATTATGTAAGTTCTAATCAATTCGTATTAACAAATTGATTAGAACTTAATAAGCTCAACAAGCCAGCATATCCAGTCAACTTTATTTGTATAGTGCTTTTTATTATTTTATAAATTTAGAAGGATATCAAGTATATTTATTAATACAATAATCTAGGATATTTAAATATATTAATGGTTCTTGAACTTACCTTTTTACCTATTAACTACTTGTTAATGTCTTGGTCATTAAGTGACTATATTGTTTTTATTAATATCTTTTGAGGTTAATGCAAGAATATTATTAATTAAAGTATTGTTTTCGACAAAATAAGGGGGAGCTCCAATTCCACCGTTAGTTGTGTCAATTCCAACTCTTTTTACTTTAGAAGTCAATTTGTTTCCACTAATTGTTGCTCCTTTGACCTGACTTGGCGAGTCTTTCCAAGCATCTCGACCGACTTGAATTAGAGGATGATTTGGACTGGTCGTAACATTGTCGTTTATTGTATTATTAATGAAGCTAAAACTAGTTGCATTATTTACTAAAATAACATTACCAGGTATAGATTGATCAAAATTAAAAGTAGAATTTAATATCGAAACATCTGGGTAACTATTATCATTTTCAAGAATAAAAGCAGTATTTTTAAACTGACCCTGGTTAATGGTTACTTTTCCAGTACTGAAATTTAGATTACCATTTGTAATAATTGGATTGTTATAGGTTCCAGATGCTAAACGAGACTCAATAGTATTATTAAGAGTAACATTATTATACACATTTGATGCAAGGCCATTTCCAGCAAACCCATTGTTCTCTTCTAAATAAATATTATTTAATGTTAATGGCTTGTCCCCCCAGATAGCCAAACCATGTAGTTGTGTATCTTGGCCAGAAGAGGTAAGCGATATATTAGAAGCATTTATACCATTTTCAACAGTTTGAGTAAAACCTACATCTGAATCGATACCAACAATACCATTAATAATTATATTTTCTCCACCATCAAAAGACGCTCCACCATTTGTAAATTTATTATTAATAAAATTGATATTAGATGAACCGTCAGAACTTACAAATGTCGATTTGTAAAAAGTGTTATTAGAGGCAGAAACACCACCCCAACTTGTTGAAGCAAAAGCCGCACCAGGGCCAAAGTAGTTATTATTTGATATTGTATGACCACCGAAAGCTAGTACTAAATGAATTTTATTATTTAAAAATTGATTATTGCTAATTTCTGTATTCACACCAGGATAGAAACCGGGCTCCAAATCAATTCCACTTCCAGGAGCCGTACCACTAATATCATGAATTTTATTATTTAATATTTTAACGCCATCTGTACCTACTAAGCTAATACCTTGTCTACGATTATTGCCTATATCGCAGTTTTGAACAAGTAAATTTTCTGTAACAGCAACAGTCATCATCTGTACACCAACATTTTCGGTGCTACTAGCATTAAAAACAGCTCGCCATTTAATTGCTCCATTAGGTATTTTGGAATAACCAAAGGACGAATTAAAGTCTTGGTCTTTATCAATATTAATAAGACTTCCATCTGAGAGGTAATAGAATAAATCATATTTTCCAGATACTCCGTCAGGATTCCACATCATTATATTTCTATAATGTGGATTTTGATAAGCAGGATCACTAAGAGCAAACGGCTTTGTACGAATTTTACCTGATTGGCTAATAGGATTTCCGTTCGCATCTAACCCGCCTAATTCTAGATTTACTGAGTCGATCCACTCACCTGTAATAGTTGTTCCGCCAGCCTGAATGCCATCACCAGTAAAATCTGAGAAGTTTACTCCGTCAATAGTGATATTAATTGACCCCTCTGTCATAATACCGAATCCCCACTCATGTGTACCGGATGTATAAGGTCCGATATAAGTATAATCGTGGGTAGATCGGTCTCCTTTTAGTGTACCGCCTTTAATAATTACGTTTTCTATGTCCCTACCAAGGAAAATAACTGCATATTGTTCCCATTTATTTGTTTCTTTTTGAAGTACTGTATCATTATCCATTAGTAAAGTCATATTACTAACCATATTTATTTGGGCATTATTATCCCGATCTCCTAAACCTTTTGCAATTAAATATGTTCCACCTGGTATATGAAAGGAAGTATAACCGATATTATTTGCCCATTGCAGTGCCTGATTAAATCCGTTTGTTGTTTCAATTGGATGTGAATTATCGTTATAAATTCCCCACTTAGTTCTTTCTTGTGAGGTTAGCTCATATACTTTACCTTCCACCGGTTGGGATTCAATTGTAGTGTTCTTTGTGACGATCGCAGAACCCGTAGCTATATTACCATTTTGATCACCTGAACTAACTGTTATTGTAATACTTCCATCGTTCAAAGAACTCAGATTCAAAGTGAATGAAAAATTTCCATTTGTTTCGGAAGTAGTTTTACTAGATAAAGGGCTATTCGAACCGTCACTAACATTTAGATTTACTGTTTGATTCACTTCCACTTTACCGGTTATTGGATACGAAGTTTGATTTTGTAGTGTAACCGCGGAGACATTTAGTTGTATTGATGGGCCAACAGTATCTTTTAGTACTGTCTTATTAACTTTTCCACTTGAATTTCCTTTCGTATCTTTTTGATAAGCTTCTAAATTTAGTTGTCCATCTTTTAGAGTACTTAGATTCAAACTCGCAGAGAATGAACCTTTTGAATTTGCTTTAACACTAGTAGATACCACTTTTTTGTTTGAATCTTTAAAAGTAAAATAAACTGTACCATTTATTACTCCAGTACCACTTATGGTATAGGAGCCTACATTTAAGCTATTAACAACTGTTAAACTATTGATTTTTGGACTACTTATCACCAAGCAACAAAACACTCCTTATGAAAGATGTATATTACAAAAGTAGTATATTGTTAATAGATTAAATTGCTTGTACTAATTTATATAAAATAGGAAAGTTAATGAAACTATCTAGTAAAACATTAAAATTTTTTAAAAAATATCGACAATTTATAGTAATTTAGTAATGGTTTTTTATTAAAATGAATAACTTTATACATATGATCAGTATTATACATGATCTATTAACTATAAATTTACTAGGAGTTTATAATTAGTTTACCATAATTTAACAATATATTAAGTTAGTAAAAAAGTTACAAATTTACCAGAAAATAAAATTGACTTGTTCATTATAAAGAATTAGAATTATATTCATAATTAAACAAATTTTCAGTATTTATATTTTAATATTTATACATATAAGCTATTGGTCTAGTATTTTTAAAGTGCCCCAGTAAAAGCCATTGTTCGTTATATTGAATATTTAGTTGCGGTATATAGTTAAATACTAAAAAGTGAAGGTGATTAAGTGAATAATGTAAGATCGAAAGAAATTGACATAAAGGAATACTTTGATGTAATTAAAAGACGACTATGGATTATTATAATTTTTACAATTTTAACAACTTCAGCAGGCTATCTTTATCAAAAATTTTATAATAATTATGTTCCAATGTACGAAGCATCTACAAGAATAATGCTTAATACAAAAGATGATTTGAGTACTTTAATGGTTATGATTGATGATCCAACCGTTTTGGAAAAGGTAATAGATAAGTTACAGTTAAATATGTCTGCGGAAACTTTAGGAAATCAATTGCATGTGGAGAGAATAGATGAATCAACCATTTTTAGTATTACGGTACAATATAATGATCCAATTGTTGCTAAAAATATTGCAAACGAAACGGCGCACTCATTTAAAGATGAAGTTAGTAATCTATTAAATTTTAAAGATGTTCAGTTATTAACTCCTGCTAAAGAACCTTTGATTCCAATTAATAAACAAAGTAATAAAGTTATTGCCTTTGCACTAGTGTTAGGTCTAGTTATTAGTATTGGGGTTGCTTTTTTAATGGACTCTTTAGATGAAACAGTTAAAAGACGAAGTGAAGTTGAAGAGATTCTAGGAGTAACTGTAATTGGCACTGTTCCAAATATGAATAAGAAAAAGTTATTAAGTGAGAAAAAGAAATACAAAATATTAATAAATGAAGGTGAAAATGTTGATATTTAATAAAAGAAAACCAACTTCAACCTTAAAAAAAAGAAACCTCGTGACATTTACAAACCCAAATTCGGTTATATCAGATCAATTTAGAACAATAAGAACAAATTTACATTTTTTAACAGAGAATATAGCAAATAAAGTCCTTTTAATTACTTCAACGCGTAAAGGAGAAGGAAACTCAACAATTGCTGCTAATTTAGCGGTATCTATGGCACAACAGAAGGAGAAAGTTCTTTTAATTGATGCTAATTTAAGAGAAGCTTCAATTCATACAATTTTTAAAATATCAAATAATGTTGGTTTAACTGATTTATTAACAAATCATTTAAGTCTTGAGGAAGTAGTTACAAGAACTGAAATAGGAAACTTAGACGTTCTAACTAGTGGTACAATTTCGTTTAATCCAGTTGAACTTTTAGCAAATTCAACAGTTAAGGAATTGTATAAAAAATTAATTGCCTTTTACGATATTGTTTTAATTGATTCACCATCAATAATAGACTATACGGAAACAAGGGTACTTGCGAATCAGTGTGATGGTGTAGTACTAGTAATTAATAGAGGCAAAACTGAAATAGAAAAAACTAACGAGGCTAGTAGAATAATTGAACTATCGCATGGAAGATTAATCGGTGCAATCTTTAACGAAAAATAGGTAATATTTAAATTTTTATTTTGTCGTTCTTATTTAAGAACAACAATACATAATATAGTTATAGTTTTGGAAATGTCTACTTTCCTTTATCAATGTAGGCACTCGATTATGCTGTGGGTTGAAATATACCTTAGACGCCAGTCGTCAAGAGTGTGGTGTGAGGGTGGGTTAAATGCCCTTTTTTTATATAAAATGCTTATTTATGTGCTTTTTGAAAGAAAATGTATAAATAAGCATTTTATTACAAGAGTATGGTGATGAGAAAATGAAAAACAATTATTATCCACGAATATGCATCTTTAGAATAATTTAAAGAAGTTAAGAGGTTAGTAGATTATGAAATAAATAGTAAAAGAAAAAAACTTGAATAATAAATAAAGTAGAAAGATTTATGAAAGGAGCAAGCAAGTGACTTATAAGCAAAGATTATCCCTATTTATAATTATCGATTCATGCATTGTGCTTACATCAATTTTTATTAGCCGATTTTTAGTAGATGCAACTATTAATATTTTTATTAAGCCAATTTTTATAAGTTCACTTTTACTTCTATTTAGTCATCATATATTTTCGTTATTATTTAAACTTTATAAAAAGGCCTGGGAATATGCGAGTATAGGCGAATTAAAAATTATCTTTAATATCGTAACATACTCAATTCTCACATCATTAATTATTCAGCAAATACTAATGCAAAAAACATACTTAAGATTATTTGCAGTTGCTTGGTTACTTCATATGTTATTTATAGGTGGATCAAGGTTTACTTGGAGATTATATCGAGATTCATTTGTTAGGAGAAATGAAAATAAAAAAAGAACATTAATCATCGGAGCTGGTGCGGCAGGCACTATGGTAGCAAGACAACTTATTAAAAGTAACGATAATTATAGTCATCTTCATCCAGTTGCTTTCATTGATGATAATGTAAAAAAACACCATTTAGATATATTGGGAATTCCCGTCCTAGGTGGGGTTGAAAAAATAGAAAGCATTGTAAATAAATATTCTATTGAAAATATCATTATTGCAATTCCTTCACTAAGTAAAAAGAAATTAAATATTATTTTCCAAGAGTGTTCCAAAACAAATGCTAGTACCAAAATCTTACCTATGTTAGAGGATTTAATAACTGGAAGAGTTTCAGTAAGTCAATTTCGTGATGTACAAGTAGAAGATTTACTGGGAAGAGATCCTGTTGTAATGGATATGGATAGCATATCTGACTCAATTACAGGTAAAGTTGTTTTAGTTACTGGAGCAGGGGGGTCAATAGGATCAGAAATATCACGACAAATTTCTAACTTTAATCCCAAACAATTAATTTTGTTAGGTCATGGTGAAAATAGTATTTATTCAATTGAAATGGAATTAAAGAATAGTTTTAAAGAATCAAATATTGAATTTATTACAGAGATCGCCGACTTACAAGATGAGAAGAAAATGATGAAAATTATGGAAAGTTATAATCCGGATGTTGTTTACCATGCTGCGGCTCACAAACATGTACCTTTAATGGAACGAAATCCGGAAGAAGCCATTAAAAATAATGTAATTGGTACAATGAATGTTGCAAAAGCAGCGAGCTGGCACTGTGTAGAGACATTTGTAATGATTTCAACTGATAAAGCTGTGAATCCAACAAGTGTAATGGGTGCAACAAAAAAACTTGCAGAAATGATCATTCAAGATATGGATGAAAAGAGCGAAACTAAATTTGTTGCAGTTCGATTCGGGAATGTGTTAGGTAGCCGTGGTAGCGTAATTCCTCTATTTAAAAAGCAAATTGAACAAGGAGGACCAGTAACCGTTACACATCCAGATATGGTGCGTTATTTTATGACTATTCCTGAAGCTTCAAGGTTGGTAATTCAAGCAGGAGTATTAGCAAAAGGTGGCGAGATCTTTGTTCTGGATATGGGTGAACCAGTGAAAATAGTAGATCTTGCAAAAAATTTAATCTTACTGTCTGGTAATTCTTTAGAGGATATAGGAATAGAATTCACAGGGATGAGACCTGGTGAGAAGCTATTTGAAGAATTGTTAAAAGAAGAAGAAATCCACGAAGCACAGATTTATCCAAAGATTTACATTGGAAAAACAACAGATTTATACATCAGCGAAATTGAAGAAATTATCGAAAGCTTTTCGACATTAGATAAAGAAGTAATCAGGGGAAAACTAATTAATCTAGCTAATAATAACGTTAAATCTAATACTACCGCTACAATGCCAATTTTAAATTAGCCAAAAAATTAAAATTTAAAAAGCCGTTATACCAGCTGCTGGTTTGGGAACCGGGTTTCTTCAAGCAACAAGGGCAATCCGAAAGAAAATGTTATCAATTGTAGATAAGCCTACATTTCAGTATTAGGATATACTATAAATGCGCTTGAATTTCCTCTAATTAGAGATAAGGAATAATGAATTTGACTATTTAACGACGTAAATAAAAATAGTGTTAATTAGCAAACCAAGTAATTAGAATATAATGTTAACGGGTGAAAGAAATGTCTAAAAAAGTACTTTTTTGTGCAACAGTCGATTATCATTTTACAGCATTTCATATGCCATTTATAAAATGGTTCAAAGATAACGGATGGGAAGTACATATAGCTGCAAGGGGAGAAATAAATATTCCGTATGTGGACCAAAAATTTAATATACCCATTCAAAGATCTCCTTTTAACTTGAAAAATATTAAGGCTCTAAGTGAACTTAAAAATATTATTGCTCAAAATAATTATGAAATCATACATTGTCATACACCAATGGGTGGCATTCTTACTCGCCTTGCAGCACGAGAGTCTAGAACTAAAGGAACAAAAGTTATTTATACTGCACATGGTTTCCATTTTTGTAAGGGAGCTCCATTACTAAACTGGCTATTATATTATCCGATTGAAAAAGTTATGGCTAATCTAACTGATTGTTTAATTACAATTAATAAAGAAGACTTTGATTTTTCTAAAAGAAAGTTAAAAGTCAAAAGAATTGAACATATTCATGGAGTTGGAGTAGATACGGAAGTTTATAAGCCAATCGATGAATTGAATAAAAGGACACTTAAAGAGTCATTTGGTTATCATCCAGATGACTTTTTACTTTTTTATGCAGCAGAATTTAATAAAAATAAAAATCAACAATTTCTACTTAATTCATTGGCTTTAATTAAAGATGACATACCAAATATAAAACTTTTACTTGCAGGTGAAGGAGCTTTAATTAATGAATGTAAGCAATTAGCAATACGCCTTGGCATTTCTCACATGGTAGACTTTTTAGGTTTTAGAAAAGATATTAAAGATATCGTTCCAATGTGTGATGTTGCTGTTGGATCGAGCTTACGCGAGGGTTTACCGGTTAATATAATGGAAGCTATGGCCTGTGGGTTACCAATAGTCGCAATAGATAATAGAGGACATCGAGAACTTGTTATGGATGATAATAATGGATGGCTTGTGAAGAGTAATGACATAATTGGTTTTTCAATGAAGTTAAAGTATCTAGTTAATAGAAAGGGCCTAAAAGAAAGACTTGGAATAAATAGTAGAAAAACCATTATGAAAAGTTACAGTATAGATAAAGTAATTGAGAAAAAAAGTAAGGTATATAAGAGCTATATGAAAGAAAAGGAGGATACTATGTGAGCGAACCTTTAAGAGTCTTACATACGGTTGTAAATATGAACCGAGGTGGTGCGGAAACACTGATTATGAATTTGTATAGAAATATTGATCGATCGAAAATACAATTTGACTTTTTAACGTGTAAAGAAGGGGCATATGATTCTGAAATAGTTGCTATGGGTGGCAAAATTCATAGGATTCCATATGTAACGGACGTTGGTCATTTAGGTTATATAAGAAAGTTGGATAAATTTTTCCGAATAAATCCTAACTATAAAATTGTTCATTCACATATGGATAAAATGAGCGGTTTAGTGTTAAGAGCGGCTAATAAAGCTAAAGTTCCTACTCGAATAGCACATAGTCATAGTACCAAAAGTGAAGGTGGTATTGCTTCGCAAGTTTATAAATGGTATGTGGGAAAAAAAATAGAATCTAATGCAACACATTTATTTGCTTGTTCTCAGGAGGCAAGTCAATGGTTGTTCTCCAAACGCTCGAACGATTCACTAATATTAAAAAACGGAATTGAATATGAAAGGTTTCAATTCTCATTACAAATGAGAGAGAAGATGAGAGATGAATTAACAATTTCTAAGGGAGCCTATGTTATCGGACACATCGGTAGATTTAATCATCCCAAAAATCATCTTTTTTTATTAGAGATTTTTGCCGGTATTTTAAAAAAAATGCCACATGCAGTTCTAGTTTTAGTTGGTGGGGGCGTACTTCAAACGAAGATCGAATCAAAAATAAAAGAACTTGGAATAGAAAAATATGTAAAGTTACTAGGAATAAGAGATGATATTCCTAAGATTCTACAAGTAATGGATATATTTGTTTTTCCATCTTTACATGAAGGCTTACCTGTTACGTTAATTGAAGCACAAGGTGCCAGTTTAACTTGTATTGTTTCGGATATTATTACGGATGAAGTAGATATGGAAATGGGGTTAATACAATATTGCTCTTTATCTGAGAAAGAAAAATGGATAGAAAAAATTCTAGTCGAAGCAAAAAAAAGCTTCCCTCGAATTGATGTTGAAGGCGCATTGAATCAAAAGGGATATAATATTCGAGAAACGGCAGTGTTTACTCAAAAGACATATATCTCTTTAGGGAGGTAAGAATTATGAAAAAATTAACTGTGTTTACTCCAACATACAATCGAGCATATTGCCTTCATAATTGTTATGAGAGTTTAAAAAACCAATCAAATAAGGAGTTTATTTGGTTAATAATTGACGATGGTTCATCTGACAAAACAAAAGAAATAGTTGAAGGGTGGATCGATGAAAACAAAATTGAAATTATGTATCATTGGCAAGAAAACCAGGGGATGCATGGTGCTCATAATACCGCTTATCAACTAATTAATACAGAGCTAAATGTGTGCATTGATTCAGATGATTACATGCCTTTAAATGCAGTTGAAAAAATTATTGCATTCTGGGATCAATATGGTAACGATAAGGTAAGTGGTATTATTGGATTAGATGCTTATACCGATGGGGAAATTATTGGTACAAAGCTGCCAAATGGAAAACAATCAAGATTATTTGATTTGTACAATAAGTATGGGGTAACCGGCGATAAGAAACTTGTATATCGGACTGAGTTGACTAAAGGATTCCCTTATCCATTATTTAAAGATGAACGGTACGTAGGTCTAGCATACAAATATCATATGCTTGATAGACAATACGAATTATTGCTAATGAATGAAGTTTTATGCTATGTAGAGTATCTTGCAGATGGATCATCATTAAATATGCTTAGCCAATATATAAAAAATCCAAAAGGTTTTGCGTTTTATCGAAAAGAAATGATGAAATTACCTTTTGCAAGCCTATCATATAAATTTAGACAAGCTATACACTATGTGTCTAGTAGCTTAGTATGTAGAAACCGGAATTTTTTAAGAGAGACTCCTAATAAAAGTTTAACAATTTTAGCGATTCCACTTGGTATAATGTTGTATTTTTATATTACAACAAAAACAAAAGCTGTTTAGAGAAATGATGGGTATTTAATATGACTATATTGTGGTTAAATCTTGTAGTGGTATTTATTTTTTCATTTATGGCTCGTGTAGCATCAAGTCCTAACCTTTCAAGTATCTCAACGATATCTTCAGTCTATATAAGACCGAATAAAGTCTTAGTATTTGTTGGGTTATTAACTCTAGTTTGTATTTCAGGTCTTAGAAATAATATTGGTGATACGTATGCATATATTGATATTTATCAACGACATGACTTTACATGGAGTTATATATTAAGTAAAAAAGATATTGGATTTGGCGTTCTGCAAATGATTTTGAAACATTTTTCTTCAGATCCACAAATTTTGATTTTTACAGCAGCTTTCATTACAAATATATTAGTAGTTTATATCTTATATAATTACTCAAGAATTTACGAATTAAGTCTGTTTGTTTATATTACTGGTGGATTGTTTTTAGTCTCTATGAACGGTGTCAGACAAATGCTTGCAGCGGCAATAGCATTTACGAGTATACGATTCTTATTCGATGGTAGTTGGAAAAGATATACTTTGGTAATTCTTTTTGCTTCTTTATTTCATCAATCAGCGCTCATATTAATTCCAATTTACGTTATCGTACGCTTTAAAGCTTGGTCCAAAGTAACAATTGCTCTTTTAATCTTTTCAATTGTATTTGTTATTGGGTTTAATCAATTATCTTCTTTTTTATTTAGTGCAATTCAAGATACCCAATATGGAGAATATAAAAATTTCCAAGAGGGCGGAGCTAGTATTATAAGAGTAGCTGTAACTGCTGTTCCACTATTAATTGCTTTTATTGGTAGAGATAAATTAAGAGAAATTAATCCAAAGAGTGATATTATCGTAAATATGGCATTGCTTGGGTTTATATTTATGCTTATATCAACACAAAACTGGATATTTGCAAGAATTTCAATTTATTTTAGCTTCTATCAACTGATTCTTATCGCGTGGATTGTAAAGTTGTTTAAATTAAAAGATCAAAAGTTTGTCTATTATAGCATAGTAATTTGTTACATTCTTTACTACTACTATGAAAATGTAATTAGTTTACAAATTTATTATCAAAGTAATTATATAAATGTCAATTGGTAAAAATTCACTAGTAAACTATAAGAACTCTCAATCTTAAGATCGTATTACAAAATTTATAGGAGGAAAAGAAAATGGCTATTCTTGTAACTGGAGGAGCAGGATATATAGGGAGCCACACCTGTGTAGAGTTGTTACAAAATGGATATGAAATTATTGTTCTAGATAATTTTTCAAACAGTAAGCAAGAAGCATTGAAAAGGGTTTCTGAAATAACTGGGAAGTCATTTAAAACGTATAGTGTTGATTTAGTAAATAGAGAAGAGCTAGAAAATATATTTTCACAAAATAATATTACTGCTGTCATCCACTTTGCTGGCCTAAAAGCTGTAGCGGAGTCTATCAAAATGCCGCTTGAATACTACCATAACAATATTACTGGTACACTCAATTTGTGTGAAATTATGAGAAAATATAAAGTGAAAAAACTTGTATTTAGTTCGTCTGCTACTGTTTATGGTTCAACAAATGAATTACCTATATCCGAAATTAATCATTTATGTGCAACTAATCCATATGGGCGTACTAAGTTAGTGATTGAAGATATCCTTAGAGATTTATACGAATCAGATCATGATTGGAGTATAGCGTTGTTAAGATATTTTAATCCAATTGGAGCACATAACAGTGGCTTAATCGGTGAAGATCCAAATGGCGTACCGAATAATTTAATGCCGTACATATCGCAAGTTGCCGTTGGTAAATTAGAACAATTGAGTATTTTTGGAAATGATTATATAACTAAAGATGGTACTGGCGTAAGAGATTATATTCATGTAGTGGATTTGGCAATTGGACATATTAAGGCTCTTGAAAACTTGGAAAGCAACTATGGAATTGAGCCATTTAATCTCGGTACAGGTACTGGCCACAGTGTTTTAGAAATGGTTAAAGCGTTTGAGAAAGCATCTGGGAAAAATATACCTCATATTTTTAAGGAAAGACGTCCTGGAGATGCAGCTATTTGCTTTGCGAATCCCACAAAGGCCATAGAACGACTTGGCTTTAAAGCTACTAGGGGAATTGATTTAATGTGTGAAGATGCATGGAGATGGCAAGAGAAAAATCCGAATGGATATATTGAAAAGTTTGAGAAGGCAACGGTGCAATGATGCAGCGTTTTTTTGTATTTTAAGAAATTATTAAATTGGCAACAGGAAATGCAAGTGGTGTAATGGAAAATTCGAGAAATTAGGTATAAGTCCAACTGCTCCTGTCTGCCTAAAGGCGAGTCGATCAACGAGTTTTCTTTGTTTAGGAGGAAATTATGGAATCAATTAATTTATCACAACAACAATTAATCGATATTCTCAAACTCTTTTATCAAAGAGGAAGTCATTCTGATGAACTAAATACTATTGATTTTATAAATGAAATAAAAAATACTATTTTAGTGCTTAGTACAAATAATTTAGTAGAAAAGAATGAATAATTTTTAGGGGTAACTAAAAATGAAGAGAATATTAGATTTAGTAATTTCATTGACAATATTAATATTGTTATCGCTACCTCTAGTAGTTATAGCAATTGTGGTTAGGATAAAAATGGGCTCACCTATATTTTTTACCCAACAACGTCCGGGGTTACATGGTAAACTGTTTTACTTATATAAATTTCGTACAATGAGAGATTTACATGATTCTAACGGTGAGCTCTTGTCAGATGAATTACGTTTAACAGCATTTGGAAAATTTATAAGAAAATATAGTATTGATGAGCTTCCTCAACTAATAAACGTAGTTAAAGGGGAAATGAGCTTAGTTGGTCCTAGACCATTTTTAATGGAATATTTATCTTTATATACAGAGGAACAAATGGAAAGACACAATGTAAAACCAGGTATAACAGGTTGGGCTCAAGTGAACGGGCGCAATACACTGACTTGGGAGGAGAAATTTAAAATGGACGTATGGTATGTGAATAATCATAATCTATTTTTAGATTTAAAAATCCTGATGAAAACAGCAATTAAAGTTATAAAAAAAGAAGGAATTTCACAGCAGGGGCAAGTAACGATGGAAAAATTCACTGGATCAAATGAAGTGATGTAGTATGAATATTATCATTTTAGGTAATGGGGGACATAGCAGAGTCGTCCAAGACATCCTTTCAACAAATAATGTATATAAAATTACTGCTATTTTAGATGGAAAATATAAAGATGAGAAACATGAAAAAGGGATCTTCTATGGGCCGTTTGCTTCTATAAAAAATTACTTAGATAAAGATGTGAAATTCATCATTGCAATAGGGGATAACAAAATTAGGAAAAGTATTGTTAGCACATTTGATATTAAAAAGGAGCAATTCTTAACAATCATTCATCCTACTGCAGTTGTAAGCCATTCATCTAAAATTGGTTATGGAACAGTTGTAATGCCAAATGCTGTGATTAATGCCCAAGCATGTATTGGAGATCATTGCATAATTAACACTGGAGCAATTATTGAGCATGATAATCAAATTGGCAACTATACACATATTTCTCCAAACGCTACTTTGACAGGAAATGTTTTTATTGAGGAAGGAGTACATATTGGAGCTTCTGCTACAATTATTCCTGGAGTTAAAGTAGGACGTTGGTCAATTGTAGGGGCTGGTTCAACAGTTATCCGGCATATTCCATCTTTTAGTACAGTAGTAGGTTGCCCAGCTAAAATTATCAAAAATTTAAATTCAATAGAATGAAATTTTTGGAAAAGGTGGTAATGAATTTGGCATTAGCAAGAATTTATCTATCTCCACCGCATATGAGCGGAGAGGAAAAAAAATATATCCAGGAAGCCTTTGAAACAAATTGGATCGCACCACTTGGACCAAATGTTGATCAGTTCGAAATAGATATAACTAGTTATTTAGGAGCCAATGAAGCACTCGCTGTAAGTTCGGGCACAGCTGCGATTCATTTGGCTCTTTCTTTATTAGATATAACTAAAGGAGATACAGTATTTTGCTCTAGTCTTACATTTGTAGCAAGTGCTAACCCAATAATTTATCAAGGAGCTGAGCCAGTTTTTATTGATTCAGAACCAGATACATGGAATATGTCACCAATAGCGCTTAAAAGAGCATTGAATGATGCTTATTTAGAAGGGACCCTTCCAAAGGCAGTAATTGTAGTTAATCTATATGGCCAAGTCGCAAAAATGGATGAACTCCAATCTTTGTGTGCTAGATATAATATACCAATTATTGAAGATGCTGCTGAATCACTTGGATCTACATATAAAGGAAGATCAAGCGGCACTTTTGGTCAGTTTAGTATTTTTTCCTTTAACGGAAATAAAATTATTACGACATCTGGCGGAGGGGCACTTGTCTCGAATAATACTGAATTAATACAAAGAGCTAGATTTTTAGCTACTCAAGCGAGAGACACTGCTCGACATTATCAGCATAGTGTAATGGGATACAATTATCGTATGAGTAATATTCTAGCTGGAATCGGAAGGGCCCAATTGCAAGTATTGGAAGAGCGAATTGATTCTAGAAGAAGAATTTTTGAACGCTACTATGAAGAATTAAAAAATTTGCCTGGTGTAACATTCATGCCAGAGCTAGAAAGTACGCGCAGTAATCGTTGGCTTACAGCATTAACAATTAAAGAAGAGGAGTCAAACCTTTCAGTAAATGAATTGATAGAAGCATTAGAAAAAGAAAATATTGAAGCGAGACCGGTATGGAAGCCACTACATATGCAGCCATTATTCGAAGGGGTTCGTTACTATTCACATAACGAAGACAATCATGTTGCTGAGGGACTATTCCAAACAGGGATTTGCTTACCATCAGGATCAAATCTATCAGTTGATAACCAAGATAGGGTCATAAGTTGCATTAAAAGGGCATTTTATAAAGCTGCTAGAAAGGAAGGTATTCTATGATAGAACGGCTAAGGTGTCAAATATGATCGGTAAAAATATCCAGGAAATTCGTGTGAAAAAAGGACTAACTTTATCAGAACTGGCAGAAAAAGCAAGTATTTCAAAGTCCTATTTAAGTAATATTGAGCGTGAATTAAACGATAATCCTTCAATACAAGTTGTAGAAAAAATTTCAAACGTACTGGGGGTTGACTACAAGACATTAATTGGAACTAAAATAGAAAATCAAGCCCTAGATCATGAATTTATTGAAATTGCGAAGGAACTAGTTGAAATTGGTGTTGGAAGAGAAGAGTTACGTGAATATAAAAAAGTATTTGAATTTATAAAATGGAATAAGTACGAGAGATACAATTGAGAAACGCTAAAAGGGAGTAAGGTATGAGTAAAACAAAGTCCATAAAAGTCCTTCATGTTGTGGGTGGAATGAATAGAGCAGGGACTGAAACAATGCTAATGAATATATATCGAAATATAGATCGAAACAATATTCAGTTTGATTTTATTTCATATGGTCAAAATGAAGCTCATTATGATCAAGAAATTCAAAGACTAGGTGGACGCATTATAAGATTAACAAAAACATACTCAGTAAAGGAAGTATATAACGCAATTAAGGTGTATGGTCCATATGATGTTGTACATTCACACACTTTATTTAATTGTGGTATAGCCAATTTTGCAGCTCTGTTAGCTGGAGTAAAAATTAGAATTGCACATGCACATACAACATTAGATACAAATCAATCTTTTCTTAGGTCAATTTATAAAGGTATTATGCGTAAGTTAATTAAATTAACTTCAACAAAATTATTAGCATGTAGTAGTGGGGCCGGACAATATTTATTTGGTGATAAGGAATTAACGAAAAAAAGATATTCCTATTTTCCAAATTTAATAGATTATACGAAGTTTATAGAGCAACCCAATAAAGAAGTGAAAACATTTAAGAAGGAAGAAGACTTAGGGAACGAGATTATTATTGGTCATATTGGTAGGTTTAAGGAAGCAAAAAACCATTTGTTTTTAATTAAGATGATGGAACACATCTTAAAAAAAGATAATAATTTTAGACTGTTACTAGTTGGTGATGGGGAGTTAAGGGCCAGTATAGAAGAAGAGGCTATAGAATGTGGAATTGACAAGAATATTAAATTTGTTGGTGTTAGAGAAGATATTCCTATGCTATTACATAGTATGGATCTTTTTGTTTTTCCATCTAAATACGAGGGGTTAGGCCTAGTTCTTCTAGAAGCACAGGCATGTGGGATACCCTGTATTGTTTCAGAAGCAATTCAACCTGAGGCAGATTTAAACATTGGTTTAGTAACGAAGCTTATGCTCAATGAAGGACCAGAAGTTTGGGCAAACAATATACTAGCTACCTTTTATAAGAAAGAATTAAATAAAAATCACATAATTAGTGGTTTTGAAAATGAAGGGTATTCATTTTCAAAAGGAATTTCAAATTTAATGTGTTATTATCAATTTTCTATAGGTGAACAAAATGAAGAATATATTAGTAGCATCCTTTGATATGGAAATCGGCGGTGTCGAGAGAAGTTTAATTAGTATGTTAAATCACTTTGACTATAGCAACTATATAGTTGATTTAATGCTCTATAGTCATACAGGTGAATTTATGAAACTCTTGCCCGATAAGGTAAATTTACTTGCAGAAAATAAAGCATATAAGACTTTTAGAATGCCTATTGTAGATGTAATAAGAAGTGGAAAGATAAGTCTAGGGCTTTCTAGACTTTTAGCAAAGTATTTAGCAAACAAAAATCATTCTTCTGAAAATGGAGTTATGCAAATGCAATATATGTGGAAGTACTCAGTACCTTTACTTCCAAAGCATAATAAGAAATATGACGTTGCAATTAGTTATTTGTGGCCACATTATTTTGTTGCCGAAAAAGTAGAAGCTGAGACAAAAATAGCGTGGATTCATACTGATTTCTCAGTTGTAGAAACAGACATAGAAATGGACATGAAAATGTGGAGTAAATTCAACCATATTGTAGCTGTTTCGGAAGAATGTAGAAAATCATTTGTATTGAAATATCCAGCTTTAAAGGATCGGGTTATAGTTATAGAAAATATTACGACACCTGAACTGATTAACACTTTAGCAGGTGATGTAACAGAAAATCCAATGGTTGGTGATTCAAGATTTAAAATAATAACCGTAGCTAGATTATCTTATGCAAAGGGGATTGACACAGCGGTCCAGGCACTAAAAATACTAAAAGATAAAGGATATGAAAATATTTGTTGGTATGTTGTTGGATATGGGGGTGAAGAACAGCAAATTAATGATTTAATAATTGAGAATGATTTAACCGACCACTTTATCCTTTTAGGAAAAAAAATAAACCCGTACCCTTTTATGAAAGAATCTGATTTATATGTACAGCCATCTAGGTATGAGGGGAAGGCAGTTACAGTAGTCGAGGCGCAAATCCTTTCAAAACCAGTACTTATCACAAACTATCCAACTGCGGGAAGTCAAGTTCAGGATGGATTTGATGGTTTAATTTGTGAGCTTTCAGTCAACGGTATTGCAGATGGTATTGAAAAACTTTACTTGGATTACCAATTAAGAGAACAATTAACAAAAAACTGTAATTGTACAGCTTTTAGTAATTTGAATGAGTTAAACAAACTGTATAGCCTAATATAATCACTTGCTGCAACAGAATATAAACCTTTATAAAGGAGGTTTTATGTATTGAAAAAAAATATACTATTTGTAATCGACTCTTTACATGTTGCAGGAGCAGAAAAGAGTTTGACTACATTATTAAATTTATTGAATCTTAATGAATATACCATTGATTTAATGCTATTTGCACACGGTGGTGAATTTGAAAAATTAGTTCCTAAAGAAGTAAATATTTTACCACCCCTTAAATACACAAAATTTACTGAGCTTAACATGGTCGCCTCAGTTGTATACTCAATTAAAAATTTTAATTTCGATATGCTGCTTTCGAGGCTAAAATATTCTTATGGAATAAGAAAAAAAAATTATAGCATTGCTGAAGAAGCAAGAATTTTTTGGGAAAGTGTTTCAAATGCGATTGAGAAAAACGAAAAGACATATGACATCGCCATTAGCTATGCACAAGGAATTCCTACTTTTTATGTCGCAGAAAAAGTTGTGGCAATGGAAAAGTATGCATGGGTAAATGTAAGCTATCAATTGAGTGATCATGAAAAAAATTATCAAAAACCATTTTATAATCAGTATAAAAAAATTGTAGGCGTATCAAATTCTGCACGCGAAGTCTTTTTAGATGCCTTTCCGAATTATTCAAATAAAATGGAGGTTATTTATGATATAAATAATCCAGAATTTATTACTCAAATGGCACTAAACGGAGATAGTTATCAGGATGGTTATGATGGTATCAAAATATTAACAATTGGAAGGTTGGCACACGAAAAAGGGTACGATTTAGCTTTAGAGGCGTGTAAAAATCTGAAAGATCAAGGCGTTAACTTTAGGTGGTATGTACTAGGTAAAGGACCGTTACAACAAGAAATTGAGCAATATATTGAAGTTCATGATTTACACTCGAATTTTATTTTGTTGGGAGTAAAATCAAATCCGTATCCATATATATATAATGCTGACTTGTACGTTCAAACTTCGAAGTTTGAGGGATTTGGTCTTGCCATTGCAGAAGCTCGTATCCTCAATATTCCCGTCGTTGCTACAAGGTTTGATGCAGTTTATAGTCAAATGATTGACGAGAAAAATGGATTAGTTGTTGATATGACTGCAGAAGGTGTAACAAATGGAATATTGAGATTAATAAAGGATAACGAATTGAAAGAGAATATAGTTAAATTCTTACAAACTGAGAAAAAAGGCAATGTTGAAGAATTAGCAAAGTTTTATGAGTTAATAGGTTAATGTAAAATGAGAGTGAGAAGCCTATGAAGATAAAGATATTATTTATGATCATAAATATGAATATTGGTGGAACTGAAAAAGCACTATTAAATATGTTATCTGAAATGCCTGAAGAAAAATACGAAATTACGGTGCTTATGCTTGAAGAGTTTGGTGAATTTTTAAATGAATTGCCAAGAAATATTCGGATTGAGTATGTAAAAAATTATAATGAAATAAATGGATTATTAAACAATCCGCCATTATTTGAAGCAATAAAAATATTTAAAAAAGGTAAACGAATTCACGCTATTAAATTAATTATCCATCATTTATTTTCAAAAATTATTAGAGATAGAAGTTCATACTTTAAATATGTGTTAAAAAAATATCGGAAATTTGAAAATGAATATGATATTGCCGTTGCTTATGCAGGTCCAATGGATTTAATAAGCTATTTTGTTGTCCATAAAATAAATGCTAAAAAGAAAGTTCAGTGGATTCATTTTGACGTAACTAAAATTGCTTTTAATAACAGATTTGCAATTAATCTATATAAGAGGTTTGATAATATTTTTGTTGTATCAAGTGAAGGAAAAGAAAAGCTGATCGACAAATTATCTGGAATAAAAAATAAAATAGATACATTTAGAAATATTATTTCTTCAAGTTTAATCGAGAAAATGGCTAAAGAAGGTGCAGGATTTAATGACGATTTTAAAGGAATCAGGATTCTTACTGTTGGAAGACTCTCGATTGAAAAAGGCCAGGATTTAACAATTAAAGTATTATCAAGAATAAAGAAGGATGGATACAATGTTAAATGGTATTGTATTGGCGATGGAGAAGCTAAGTCAGAGTATCTTAAATTAATAGATGATTATAATATTTCGGACGAATTTATTTTATTGGGCACAAAAACAAACCCATATCCTTATATGAAGCAATGTGATTTGTACGTTCAGCCATCACGACACGAAGGATATTGTATTACGCTATCTGAGGCGAGATGCTTTAGTAATCCAATCGTTACAACAAATTTTACTGGTGCAAGCGAACAAATCAAAAATGGGGAAACAGGCTTAATTGTTAAATTTGATGAAGATGATATGTATAAAGCAGTGAAAGAGTTATTGGACAATGAATTGTTAAGAAATGAAATAAAAATAAATTTACAAAAAGACTCTGTAGATACAACAAAAGAAATAGAGAAATTGGATTTACTCATAGTATAGTTCTAGATATTATGAGGTTCTTTTATACTCATTTTTGGGGTGGAATATGAAGAAGAAAGTATTATTTATGCTTAGTAGTATGAATATAGGCGGTGTGGAGAAATCTTTTCTATCATTGTTGTCAGTAATTCCAAAAGATAAATATGATATTACTCTGTTACTTTTAGAGAAAAAAGGCGGATTTATCAATATTATCCCGGATTGGATTAAAGTAGAAGAGGCTACATGGTATACAAAAATTAAGGATATTATATTACAATCTCCACACGAAACTTTAAGAAGTTACTTTGTCAATAAACAATACTTTAAAATGGTGTCATTTTTAAGCAGATATTTAATTTCTAAAAAACTTTCAAATCGAAACATATATTATGATCATATTTTTAAAGAGGTTCCAAAAGATTTCAATATATATGATGTAGCTATATCTTATCAAGGACCTACAGATATCATTGATTATTACATCGCTAACAAAGTAGCCGCTAAAAAAAAGGTATCATGGGTTCACTTCGATGTTTCAAAGCATTTAATAAATACGAAATTATATAAAAAACTTCATAGGAAGTTTGATAAGATCTTTGTCGTTTCGGAAGAAGCAAAGAAAAGACTAATTGAAAAATTTCCGCAGGATGTACATAAAGCAGAAGTATTTAGAAATATACTTTCTCCTAATGTAATTAATGATATGTCTTTAGCAGAGGTTGAATTTGATAATAGTTTCATAGGAATGAAGATTTTGACAGTTGGAAGGCTTTCAAAAGAAAAAGGTCAAGATATAGCTATAAAGGTATTATCAAAATTAATTGAAAGTGGATATAATGTGAGATGGTACTGCATAGGTGAAGGAGAGGATCGGATAGAATATGAAAGCTTAATTCATAAACTTGGGTTAGAATCCCATTTTATTTTATTAGGTTCTAAACATAATCCGTATCCGTATATTGCTAAGACTGATCTTTATGTTCAAACTTCTAGACACGAAGGTTTCTGTCTTACTCTAGCTGAAGCTAGATGTTTGCATAAACCGATTATTACTACAAATTTTACAGGTGCATATGAGCAGATAACTGATAATTATGATGGATTTATTGTCCGATTTGATCAGGATGAATTGTTTGAAAAAATAACATATTTAATTAATAACCCTGAAAAAAGCGAACTTTTTGTAAAAAATCTTTTAAGTGAAAATGTCGATACTACTTTTGAAGTAAATAAGCTTTATCAATATATTGGATAAATTGGAGTGAAATTATTGAATCCAAAAATAAGTATTATTGTTCCTGTATATAAAGTAGAACCCTATATTCATAAGTGTATTAATTCATTATTAGATCAGACATTTACTGATTATGAACTTATTCTAATTAATGATGGTTCACCAGATCAATGCGGAGAAATTTGTGATCATTATGCTACTGTTGATTCTAGAATTAAAGTAATTCATAAAGAAAACGGTGGGCAGGCAAGTGCAAGAAATACCGGTTTAGAAATTGCTAAAGGCGACTATATTGGATTTGTAGATAGTGATGACTATATTGATAATGATATGTTAGAAGTTTTGATTAACAATGCTATGAAATTTGAGGCAGAAGTAGTCGAATGCGGCATAAATATTGTAAATGGTGATAAAATACACCAAATTCAAAATAATATCCAAGTTGAATTTGGTGATAACATATTCGCGTTAAAAGGATTATTAAATAATGGATATCGAAATTCTGTTTGTAATAAGTTATATAAAAAAGAAATCTTTAATGAACTTAGATTTCCAAATAAATTATATGAAGATGGTTTTTTAGCTTTTAAAATATACTATTTGGTAAAGAAATACGTATTCATTGGTGAAAGCAAATATAACTATGTACAAAGAAACGAGAGTACAATGTCAAAACAAGAAAATTTCACTTTAAGGAATTTGGATGGTTTTGAGTGTGATGAAGAGAGATATCACTTTATAAAGGAAAGAGTTAGTGAACAATCACTACTTACTTTATCGGAATCCTATTTTTTTAATCGTATTTTATTTTTTTATCAAAAGCTACTTAACAATAAAGAAATTGATCCATATAAGAAATATAGAAATGATTTAAAAAACAAAATTGTAAAAAATTATCAAGATTTTTTAGTAAATCCTAATTTAAAAAAATTTTACCTTCTAGTAATGTCTTCTAAGCTAAATATTAACAGGTTCAACTTTATATTTACGAATTATATGAGTGGTTTAAATTATCTTTTAAGAACATATTCTAACTTTCGTAAAATACTTATAATAGAAAGGATAGGGAGCAAATGAATCCAAAAATAAGTATTATTGTTCCTGTATATAAAGTAGAGCCGTATATACATAAATGTGTGGATTCAATCTTAGCTCAAACGCTGACTGACTTTGAACTTATCCTTGTCGACGATGGATCACCCGATCAATGCGGAATAATATGTGATGAGTATGCAAAAAAGGATGATCGTATAAAAGTTATCCATAAAATAAATGGTGGGCAAGCAAGTGCTAGAAATGCTGCTTTAAACATTGCTAAGGGAGCTTATATAGGATTTGTAGATAGTGATGACTGGATTGAACCGGATATGTATGACCTACTTTATAACATTTGTATCGAAAATGAATGCGATATTGCGAACTGTACGAGTATTGTTCATTATAATGACAAAATAATTGTAAATGAATCACAACCATTAACAATTCATAGTAGAAACCAAGCAATGAAGGCATTATTTGAAGGTGTATTATATGATGAAGTTGTTTGGTCAAAATTAATAAAAAGAGAGCTTTTGGAAAATCTTAGATTTCCAGAAGGAGTCATGTATGAGGATACAGCATTTACTTACAAAGTAATCAATGAGAGTGAAAAAGTATGTTATATTGGTCAACCAAAATATCATTATATTAAACGTGAAAATAGCACAATGGATCTGGCGGTAAAAAATAAAAGTATCGATGCAGTTCTCATTTACGACGAAATTTATAGATATGTTAGACAACATTATCCTGAACTAAAACCAATAGTAACATTAAAATTGGCTAATAACGCAATGGCTGTGTTAAACACCATTTCATTGGACCCAAATAGTAATTTATATCAAAAAGAATATAAAAAAGTTACTTCAATTTTAAATAATTATTTTGCAGAAACAATTAGAATCAAAGAGTATGTTATAAATGTAAAAATATTATTATTAGTAACACGAATTCACCCTATTTTTTATAAGGTAATAATTAATATCCTGTCAAGGAGAAAAAGAAGATGAACATTTACCGAAGATTGTATGTACTAGGTTCAAAAATTAAAATAAAGAGCATTGAACAGGTTACCACTCTATTTAATAGAATGGTTTTTTTATTTTCTAGACAACCCTTAGTAAAAACTACGGATGAAAGTTTAAGTTTAATTGTACAAAGTAAGTGTTCTATAAGTAGGTATGGAGACGGTGAATTTAATTTAATGTACGGAACAAGCTTAAGATTTCAACCATATTCACAGGAGTTAAGTCTTAGATTAAGGGAAATCATTAAAAGTGATCAAGAAAATCATAAAGTTTTTATTCCAAATATTTTCAATAATGTTGATTGGTGTACTGAACGCTCTAGAAATTACTGGATAAGGTACCTAAATTTAAATCGATTTAAGATTTATAAACTACTTTCTAAGAGCAAAGTTTATTATGATTCGTTGGTTACACGTCTTTATATAGACTATAAGGATAAGAGTCAGGCTGGGTTCAGGTTTAAGACATTTAAAAAGTTGTGGAATCAAAAGGATATCATTATTATCGAAGGGGAGCAAAGTAGATTAGGGATTGGAAATAATTTGTTCGATAATGCCAAATCAATAAAAAGAATTTTATGTCCTGCTATTGATGCATTTGCAAAGTATGATCAAATATTAAAAGAAGTAAAAAAACATGATAAATCAAAGTTAGTATTAATTGCTCTTGGACCAACTGCTACGGTGCTGGCATACGATTTAGCTAACATTGGCTATCATGCTGTTGATATCGGTCATATTGATGTCGAATATGAGTGGTTTTTAAATAAAGCTATAGAAAAAGAAGCAATAAAAAATAAATATGTAGGTGAAGTTCCAGACGGTACTGATGTTCATGGTATCAGCAACATTAAATATGAAGAAGAAATCATTACTAGAATATCGTAAGTTATGGGATAGGGTGACATTGAATGGCATGTGAAATTTCAATAATCGTACCTGTGTATAAAGTAGAAAAGTATCTAAATAAATGCATAGACTCAATACTTGGGCAAACGTTTAAAAATTTTGAACTAATACTTGTTAATGATGGTTCTCCTGATAATTGTAAAAAAATATGTGATGACTATATACGTATTGATCAACGAATAAAAGTTATTCATAAAGAAAATGGTGGTTTATCATCAGCGAGGAATGCTGGACTAAAAATCGCAAAAGGAAAATATATTGCATTTGTGGATAGTGATGATTTCATCGATTACAATATGTATGAAATCTTGCACAGTAATGCATTAGAACATTCATCGGATATTGTAATATGTGATTTTTTGGCAGTGAATGAAGGCGAGATAATCAACTCAAGTAAACCTATTATTCAGTATAAAGTAGAACATTACACAAACATCGAAGCTTTAAAAGAATTATATGGGAATAAAGGAGTTAAATTTGTAGTTGTTTGGAATAAATTGTACAAGAGAGATTTATTTGACAATCTAGAGTTTGAAGAAAATAAAATTCATGAGGATGAATTTATTGCTCATCAGTTACTTTATAAAAGTTCGAAAGTAACATACCTACCTATACAATTGCATTTTTATCTACAAAGAAAAGATAGCATTACACAATCAGGATTTTGCATTAAGCAACTCGACTTTATTAAAGCTTATAAAGAAAGAGTTAAATTTTTTAAGAAAATAAATCAGTGTGAATTAAAAAAAAAAGCCGAATACTGTTACATACCATTATTTTTTAGTTATTATTACAAAGCAAAAAGTGCATTACCTAATAGTAACGGAGAGTTAAAAAAGTTAAAATCAGAATTCTGTTTAAGTCTATTTTCATTTATAAAAAATCCATATTTTATTAAAAAGGAAAAAATAGGGTGGCTTATTTTTATGATCAATTCGGACTTATATGATATTTTGGTTCAAAAAAGACTAAATAACTTTTTATAAAAAAAGTTACAAGTCTTATCTATTTTTTTTAAAGGGTGATAAAATTTGAAATCTTCATTAAGGAAATTATTGATGCTTTTTAATAAAAAAGAAAAGAATAAACTTTTAATATTATTTCTCATGATGATAGCCGCGGCAGTATTTGAAACGATCGGAATAGGAGCAATTTTCCCATTCGTAGGTATTTTAACTGACCCAACGGTAATCAAAGAACAGGCTATTTTAGCATATATATATAAGTTTTTTCATTTTCAATCAGTAAACGGGTTTATCGTATTTGCAGGTATAGCATTACTAGCAGTCTTTTTTATTAAAAATGTATATTTGCTAATTTTTAATCATTTACAGGTACGCGTTATTCTTAACCAACAAGTAAAATTATCAAGAAACTTGTTTAAAGAGTATTTAACAAAACCGTATGTATTTCATTTACAAAGAAACACGTCAGAATTACTTCGCAATATAAATTCAGAAATTACAAAAGTATTTCAAGGAATCATTATATCGGGATTTCAATTATTAACAGAAATTCTTGTTACTTCATTTATATTAGTTTTGTTAATTGTTACAGCACCTTTAGCAACAATAATCGCTTCTACACTACTAGGTGGAAGTGTTTTTATATTTTTTAGGTTCTTTCGTAAAAAGATTAGTCAATTAGGTGAAGAACAACAGGTAGTAAATGCTGCAATGATTAAATGGGTTAACCAAGGATTAGGAGCAAGTAAAGAAGTTAAAGTATCAGGTAAAGAAGATTTTTTTGTTAATGCTTTTACTAATCAAAGCCAAAAAAATGCTAGAAACAGTCGACAATTAAATATTCTAAATCAAGTGCCTAGATACTTTATTGAAACAACTATGGTAACTATTGTGCTAATTACGATGTTAATAATCGTTTTTAGAGATAGTAATACTACTAGTCTAGTTTCAACAATGGCACTGTTTGCTATGGCAGCATTTCGTTTAATGCCCTCGATTACTAGGATAGTAGGGTTTATTACAGCTATTCGTTACTCCCAACCTGCTTTATCGATTGTTTATGATGACTTGTTTTTAAATAAAGATCAACATGTAAACAGTGACCAGCCAGTATTTGAGAATAGTTCAGGGATGACTAATCATAATGAAAGAATTTTTGTGGATTCAATTAAATTGAAGGATATCTCTTTTAAATATCCTAATCAAAAGGATTTTTCAGTTAAAGATGTGTCTTTAAAGATTCCTATTGGGCAATCTGTTGCATTTATTGGAGAGTCTGGTGCTGGAAAGACAACATTAGTTGATATCATTCTTGGGTTATTTCAACCTGAAAACGGTGAAATCTTAATTGATGGAAAAGATTTAAATGATCAAAGAACTTTGTGGAAACAAAAAATTGGTTATATTCCACAGACGATTTTTTTATCTGATGATACAATTCGTGGAAATATTGCATTTGGTTTAGATGAAAATCAAATAGATGAAAGTGCCGTATGGAGAGCGCTAGAGCAAGCGCAATTAAAGGAATTTGTTGAATCACTTCCTGAACAATTAAACACCACAGTAGGGGAAAGAGGAGTAAGACTTTCAGGTGGACAGCGTCAACGTATTGGAATTGCTAGGGCACTATACCACAATCCGGAAATAATCTTTATGGATGAAGCAACATCCGCATTGGATAATGAAACAGAAAAGGAAATTATGAAGTCCATCGATGGTTTAAAAGGAGAAAAAACCTTAATTATTATTGCGCATCGTCTAAGTACAATTGAAAATTGTGATATTGTTTTCAAAATGAATAAAGGTAGATTAGTAACAGTTGACCATAAATTAAAGCACTCAGTTATTTAATAATGGATAATATTTAATTTAAACCATTTTTAAAGGAGGTACATTATGTTTAGGAGAGGATTAGAGGAAATTAAAAAAAAGGCAGCCCAAACTTGGTATTGGCATGGATTTTATAGCAACTTAATTAAAGAAATTGAAAAAGAAATAAAACCAAAAAATTTGGAGGCTGAAGCTCCATTCGTAAATAAACCCGGTATTGCATTTTCATTTGATGACAGTTTTAGAGTAGAACAATGGTATAAATATGGAATGGATTTATTTGGGTATTACGATGTTAAAGTAACATTTAATATTAATGGATTTCACCATTTTGAAGGTGAGAGGGAACATAATCAAAAGGAAATAGATCTATTACTAGAATTACAAGCAAATGGTCATGAACTTGCTCACCATAGTCTAAAACACAAAAATGCTAAAATATATATTAAAGAATACGGATTATCAAAATGGATTGAAGATGAAATAGAACCATTAATTAATTGGATGGAAAAGCAATCCCATTCTAGAACAAAAGAAAAGTTTAAATTGCCGGTAACGTATTCATTTCCATTTACAGCATTAAATGATGAAATGATAAACGAGTTAGTTCCAAAGTACTTTAAAATTGTAAGGGGACATTCTTCTGCCGATTATTTAACCCCTTTCAATCATACTGGATTTGCACCTGCAATTTGTATAGATAGTATATTTTTAAAGAATAAAAAATATATTAAAAGAATTTTGAGAATTGTGAAGAAAACTGGGCTAAATTTAATTTTAATGTCTCATTCAATATTACCAGAAGATGTAAATTGGGAAGATTTTGGATGGGGAGAAGAATCTAATCTTGCTGGATCGTGGAGAACCTCAACTAAAATGATTAAAGAAATTATAAATGAAGCTAAAGATCTAGGCTTGGAGTTCTATACCACTGCTGAAATAGCTGGAATCGCCACTTTTATAGATCAAAATTTAGAACATTGTATTAGACAGCATCTGCCTAATCCAAATGTAAAATGGATAACCATTTCTGAATTGAGCTTGATAAAGGAATTAGATTTAAGCGGTCAAAATATTTCAAATCTCGACGGTTTACAATATCTAACAAACTTGGAGAAGATCAATCTAATTGATAATAATATAACAGATTATAGGTTGTTAAACAGACTTAGTAAATTAAAAGAAACTTATATTAATAATGAACAAATTGAATCTAAAACGGGGAGTTAATTAAAAAAAATATTGGGGAATGGGGAAAAATGATTATAAAAGACATCTTAAAAAGTAAAAAAGTCACACTTTACATTTATGATTTTTTTAGAAAATTACGATATACTTTTATTCCTATGATTAGACCGGTCATTTTACCAAATATTATGTTTAACTTTAATAAGTTTTTAAGAGTAACTCGTGTTAATAGAAAAAGTCATTTCGAGAAATTAAAAAAAATAAAAAATAAACATTTAGGTGAAAGATGTTTTATTGTCGCAACAGGACCAAGTCTGAAAATTGAGGATTTAGAAAAACTTCGTGGAGAAATTACTTTTAGCATGAATTCAATTTGCCTCGCATTTGAAGAAACGGACTGGAGACCTACATATTATGGGATTCAGTGCATGGGAAATTATCTTAGGTTCGAAAAAGATATTAAAGATTTGAATTCAGAATGTAAATTTATTGGTGAACCTATTTTAAAGCAAACGGAAATTCCTGAAGAATACTATGTTTATCCAATGAACATGTTAAATCACTATTGGCAGCATACGAATTATAATACAAAGTTTAGCGATGATGCTTTTACAGTAGTGTATGATGGATATTCAATTGCTTATTCACTTTTACAAATTGCAGTTTATATGGGATTTAAGGAGATCTATTTACTCGGCGCAGATTGCAATTATTCTAGTGACCTGAATCACCATTTTAAAAATTATGATTGCTTTGATCCCTCTTATTCAGTTGCTGGAATTAAAATGATTCATGCATACAAAGTGGCAAAGAATTATGCGGATTTACATAATATTAAAATTTTCAACGCCACTAGAGGAGGAATGTTGGAAGTATTTGAAAGAGTTAATCTTGATGAAGTTTTAGCTAAAAATAGTTGCGATGAACCTTTACTATCTTTATCGTAACTTAAAATGTGAAATAATGAAAAATGATTTAAAAAAATATTAAATTCATACCTACTTTCTTACTTATTAAAGTATTTATGTCACTTTTATGGGGGTTTGACAGGGTTTTTAAAAGATGATAATTTTTGAGATAAGATGTTCTTAATAAAGAAAAATATTCATTTATTGTTAGACCTCCTTAAGGATTTTTTGGTAATAGTTCAAAATAATGAACAAACTATTTACAAATACTTTATAATGACTATTTTGAAAATAAAAACCAACAGAGGGAGATTAATATGGAGGAGTTTAGTTATATTTATATAGATAATTTTCTATATAGTTCGTTCTATATTAACTTGGATCAGAGTTTATTCTGTCTTATATTCTTCCTTTTTTTTAGAGGTAAACCTTTTGGTTTTCTAGAGAGGAAGACAAAAAAAAATATTATTAATTTTTTCCTACCAGTAGTTAGGCTAATACGCGTCTTACAACTAACTTATTTATATAATAGAAAAAGAAAATTAAATAAAAGGACCCCAGGTTTTTTTCCGACAATATCATCATTACATAAGGGACATTGTCTAATTTTAGGTGGTCAAGGTGAGTATAAAATTATAAATTTTAGAAGGAATTGTGTTACTACTGTATTCCCTAACGATTTTTCAAATAGTGTGATGGAGAATAGAGCTTATAAACTAAAAGAGGCTCAAAACTGTAAATTATCACCTACTCTACTAGATTGGAATATTACTGGTAGGTATATGAAGGAAAGTTATTTAAATTTAAAGCCTATATGTTTCGAATTAAATGATATAAAGAGTGTTTATTTAGAAACTCTACCTATTTTAAAAGATATTTTATTAAGTAAAGATCGTAAAATAATCTCTTTAAGACAATATATCCAAGATGTCTCAATAAGGATTGATCAATTATTAAATCCTTTTTTAAAAAATAATGTTAAATTAGTAAATAATATTAAAATTATTTTAGAGTTTATTTCGGAAATAAACGACGAACTGCACAAAGAAGCTTCTGAGACAGAAATTATTTTAGGGTTCTCACATGGAGATTTTTGGGAAGGGAATATTCTGAAAAGTGGAAAAACACAGAAGGTAATAGATTGGAATACTTTAGAAATTAGAAGCGCTTTTTTTGATTTTTACTTTATTACATTTGACAAGGTTTCTAGTGTAAGTGAAGCAAGTTTATATGAAACTAGTAGAGAAATTGAAAAAGCATTTCATACTTTTATTAGTAATCACTTAGATGGTAATTTTATAAATTCTAAATTAGCCACAAAACTAGAAAAACAATTAGAATTATATAGGTTCATATTTTATTTAGAATTTATTATTCAAAGGGTAACTGAAAATGCATCAGGAGAGCCAAGATATTTTAAGTATTTAGGAGATAGAATTAAATTTTTTCAAATGTATGAAAGTATAGTTGGTGAAAGAAAATCTAATAAATATATGATCGAAAAAATTTAGTGGAATTTTCAAAAAATAATAATGAAACGAACGAGATCATTTTTAATCCATAAAAAGTATCAGGGGGAATATAATTTATGAAAATCGTCGGAATCATTCCAGCTAGATATAATTCTTCAAGATTCCCAGGTAAACCATTAGCAGATATTTGCGGAAAACCAATGATTTGGTGGGTTCATGACCGACTAAAAGGAATAGAAGAACTAAGTGATATATATGTAGCAACAGATGATCTACGAATCAAGGAAGTTTGTGAAAACTATGGTATAAAAACGATTATGACTTCTGAAAATCATAAAACACACATAGACCGACTATACGAGGTTTCTACATTAATAGATGCAGATTTTTATATTAATGTAAATGGGGATGAACCATTAATAGAAACCGAGGCAATTAGGAGGATTCTACCTAAGGAGGTTGATTCGAAGTCATTATATGTATCAAATTTAATGACAGAATTAAAAAATCCTTTGGAGGCTGTAGATTTCTCTAAGATTAAAGTAGCAACAGATGTTTTTGGATATGGATTATATTTAGCTAGAAGCCCAATTCCTTACCCTAAGGGGACATACGATTTTTATTATAAAAAGTTTGTTGGAGTACAATGTTTTACTAAAAGTGCATTAGAGTTCTGTTATTCAGCACCAAGAGGCCCTTTAGAAGCAGCCGAGGATATTGATGAGTTTAGATTTATAGAAAATGGCCAAAAGATAAAGTTTGTGGAAGCAAATGTTACTACTTTATCTGTGGATACTCCAAAAGATTTAGATAAAGTAAGGGATATCATAAAAAATCGTTTAGAAAGTGTGGTATTTGAGTGAATAATATAAAGCTACTCGACTGTACTTTACGCGATGGTGGTTACATCAACAATTGGAATTTTGGCAAAAGAACAGTTGAAAAAGTAATTGAAAAATTAACACAGTCTAATATTGATATTGTTGAATGTGGATTTCTTAGAGATGTAGCTTATGATAATGATACAACTATTTTCGATGATGTAGAAAAGATTAAAGAAGTAATACAGCCAAAAAATAGAAGCACCACATATGTAGCTATGATTGATCAACCATTTATCTCAATCGACAAGATAAAAGAATATGATGGTACTTCGATTGATGGAATTCGATTAACGTTCCATGATAATGCAAAAGAAATTACTGAAGCATTAGAATATGGAAAAATGTTAATTGAAAAAGGATATAAAGTATTTATCCAACCAGTTGGTACTACTAGCTATACCGATGCAAATCTGTTAGCTTTGATTGAAAAAGTGAATGAACTAAAGCCATATGCATTTTATTTAGTGGATACACTAGGGATTATGTATAAAAATAATTTACTAAGAATGTACCACTTATTGGATCATAATCTTGATAAATCAATTAGTATCGGATTCCATTCCCATAATAATTTACAATTATCTTTTTCAAATGCACAGGAATTGCTAACGCTCCACACTAAAAGAAATATAATTATAGATTCTTCGGTATTTGGTATGGGAAGAGGAGCGGGAAATTTATGCACCGAGCTAATTTCTGAGTACATTAATGAAAATATTGAGGAAAAATATAAAATTGTTCCTTTATTAGAGATTGTAGATGAGCATTTAAGTAGATTTTTTAATGAGCCTAAATGGGGTTATTCCGTACCATATTTTATAGCGGCCATCAATAGTTGTCACCCTAACTACGCTTCATACTTAATTAATAAACAGACGATTTCTGTTAAATCTATCAATACAATATTGAGGCAAATACCAAACCAAAAGCGTGATATCTATGATGAAAATTATATTGAAGATTTATACATAAGTCATCAAATGCAATTAGTGGATGATACAGAAAACCTAAAAATCATAGGGAAGTTAATTGGAGATAAAAAAGTAATAATTATAGCACCAGGTAAATCGGTTGAAAAAGAATTGGAAATCATTAAAAAATTTATACATGAAGAGGACCCATTTATTATTAGTGTAAACTTTATACCGGATGCCTTTAAGTGTGACGCTATTTTTATTAGTAATAGTAAGAGGTTTAAGAGTATGGAGGATGTAGTAAAAGAAAGACCACTTACTACATCTTTAATAACAACGTCAAATATTACAAACTTAAAAGTGGATTCGTCAATCGTCGTTAATTATTCAGATTTACTCCTAGATAACCCTGTAATTTCGGATAACGCAGGACTAATGGTTATCAATTTATTAAATCGTTTATTTATTGATAATGTGTATCTGGCAGGATTTGATGGATTCAGTTTAAACAAGGCAAAAAACTATTATTCTACTGATCTAATCAATCATATTGAAATGGTAGAGCTTGTAAAGAAGAATGAAGAAATTAAAAACTATTTAGCATTTGTGGAAAAGAACATGGAAATTCATTTTGTAACGTCGACGATTTATAAAGACGTTCAATTGTATAGTAAGACATACTGATATGGGGGACATATGAAATATTCTACAATTATTTTTGACTTAGATGGAACATTATTGGATACAGCAGAAGGGATTATGATTGGCGCGAATTACACTGCTATTCAAATGGGGGCATCTGAATTAACAGTAAAACAGCAAAAAAATTTCATTGGCCCACCACCTATTAAATCGTTTATGAATGAATGTGGTTTTACAGAGGAGCAAGCAAGAGAAGCGGTAAAAATATATAGAAATCGATACAAAGAAAAAGGTAAATTTGAAGCAAAGCATTATCGGTTTATAGAAGAATTGCTAACCGCGTTAAAAGAAAAAAGCTATACAACAGCAGTTGCTACCCTAAAAAGGGATGATTTGGCTAAAGAAATTTTAAAAAATTTTGAATTGAGTGCGTATTTCGATTCCATAATTGGAGTTGATGATGCCGATACTCTAAATAAGTCTGATCTCATTATTATGTGTTTAAATGAATTAGGACAAAATGACCTTTCTAAAGTAGTAATGATTGGAGATAGTATTCATGATGCAAATGGTGCTAAAGAAGTCGGTATTGACTTTATAGCAGTGACATATGGGTACGGATTTAAAAATAAAGTAGATGTACTTCAGTGTAAGCATGTTTATATCTCTGAGAGTGCGGAAGATTTGATAGATTTTTTTGAATTAAATGAGACGATTAAATAGGGATAGGAATATATCTTTGCAATCCATATTAAGATGTTGTAATGTTCAATATAAAGAACGATAAAGAAAGCTAAATAAAACAATGTCAATTTTCAAACATTATTATTATAGTTTTGTAGGTAATAGTTAGAATAAGAATTTACTTAAATTTGTAAAGTGTATATATAAACTTCTTTAAAATTAAAGATTAAATTATTTGGTCTAAATCTTTTTGAAAGTACATCAATTGGAATGTTTTTAAAAAAATTTAAAAAAGCATTAAAATGTCGGAATTTTTAGTATTTTTTAACAATTTATCAATTGACATCATTTAATGCGGAAGTTAAAATTTAACTATGTTCTTTATAAAGAACACTTATTGGATTACTCAAGACTCAAGGTTTTTAAAAATATTTTACTTTTTAAGAATAAAATATTTGCATAAATAAAATGATTATTCGCTGTGAACAGTTCATTAATAGATAAATGAAAAATTAAATTTTTATTTAAATCATTGTATTGAAAACTGGAGGAGAACATGAGTGCAATAACTGGTATTATTCATTTTAATAACGAGCCTCTTTCTATTGAACATGGACTTGGATTAATGAAAAATTTACAAAAATACCCTGCTGATGATATCCAAGTTTGGCATAAAGAAAATGTTTTTCTTGGGTGCCACGCACAGTGGATTACTCCTGAGTCAATTGGAGAACAACTTCCTTTTTATGACTATGAAAGAAAATTAGTAATTACGGCAGATGCTATCATAGATAATCGTGAAGAATTATTTGATAGCCTTCAGGTAAACATGACTTTAAGAAAATCAATGGCTGACAGTCAATTGATCTTATTGGCATATGAAAAATGGGGAGAAGATTCACCTAAATATCTTGTAGGTGATTTTGCATACATAATTTGGGATGAAAAAAAACGAATTTTATTTGGAGCAAGAGATTTTTCAGGAAACCGAACCTTATATTATTATAAAAATCATAAATTATTTACGTTTTGCACAGTGATAAGGCCTATGTTTTCTTTGCCTTATATTGAAAAGCAAATAAATGAGCAATGGTTAGCTGAATATTTATCTATACCTGTAAATTATGAGTCTACGGATCTTTTTTCTACAGTATACAAAAATATAGAACAACTACCTCCATCGCATACTATTACAATCACGAATGGTGAAGCAAGTTTAGCTAGATATTCAACATTGATGAAAAATGAGAAATTAAAATTAAAGTCAAATGCTGAATATGAGGAAGCGTTTCGTGAGGTTTATAAAAAAGCGATTAAAGCGCGGTTAAGAACTCATCAAAAAGTAGGTGCACATTTAAGTGGTGGCCTAGATTCTGGATCCGTTGTTGGATTTGCAGCAAGAGATTTGCTTAAAGAAAATAAAAAGTTACATACATTCAGTTATGTACCTGTTCAAGGATTTGTTGATTGGACTCATAAAAGCAGGATTGCAGATGAGAGACCATATATCCAATCAACTGTAAATTATGTTGGTAATATAGATACAAATTTCTTAGATTTTGCTGAAAGATCACCTTTAACAGAAATTGATGAATGGTTGGATATGCTTGAAATGCCTTATAAATTTTTTGAGAATACATATTGGTTAAATGGAATTTATGAAGAGGCACAAAAACAAGGAATTGGTGTTCTTTTAAATGGTCAAAGAGGAAACTGGACAGTATCGTGGGGGCCGGCATTAGACTATCAAGCAATGCTATTAAAAAAGCTAAAATTAATTCGTTTTTATAGTGAACTAAAGCAATATAGTAGAAACCTGGGAGTTAATACATCTAAAGTTTTTAAAGTAGTAAAGAAAATAGCGTTTCCTTCTTTAAATTCTTCCGAATCAAATAGTGAGCATTTTCCTGTCATTATTAATTCAGATTTTGCAAGAAGGATGAATGTATATGAAAAACTAAGTAGCAAAGATGTAGATCTTACTGGAACCAATTTTGCAGATGTATATGAAATTAGAAAAAGACATTTTGAAGATTTATATTATTGGAATATAACTGGGACGTATGGAACTAAATTATCTTTACGTTATTCCCTGTGGGATCGAGACCCAACGAATGACTTAAATGTTATCCGCTTTTGTTTATCTGTTCCTGAAGGCCAATTTGTTCAAAATGGGTTAGGTCGAGCTTTAATTCGGAGGGCAACCAAAAATATCTTACCCGATAATGTAAGACTAAATCAACAGGTTCGAGGCGTTCAAGGTTCAGATGGTGTACACCGTATGGCACCATTCTGGAATGAGTTTATTGCCGAATTAAAACAATTAAGTGAAGATCCTTTAATGTGTGAATTATTAAATATGGATACAATTAGAGCTGCTATATTAAAAATACAGAATGAAGCTCAGCCAGAATTTGCATTTGATTTTGATTTTAGAATATTAATGCGTAGCCTAATCGTATACCGTTTTATGAAAAAGGCTATTTGAAAGGAGGTGATACAATGAAAAAAGAATGGAGCACACCAATATTAGAAGTACTTGATGTGAACATGACAATGGCAGGACCAGGTATTAGAACTCCAGATGCTGTTCAACCGGATCCAGACTCACCTCACCACGATGTTGTTAATTACAGTTAATTAATTACAAAGGCAATCCGCCTCTAATGCCCTTATACAGTTTTAATGGTATGGGGGCTTTTTAAATCGTATTTATTTTTAATTGGAGTGTATAAGGTGAAAAATACAATTAATAAAACAGTTTATAATGCCTTTGGTTTGAAAATCGTAAGCGAAATTAAGCTGCCAGAGTTATTTCAATCTGAAAATAAAATCGATGATTTAGATATTGAAGTGAAAATTAAAGACTTATCAAAGCAATGGAGTAAGTTAAATAGTTTGCAAGAGAAAGTAATAATAAAAAAAAATCTGGTTATGTTTCAAGTGCCAGATGCGGCGATATTTTCAATTCAGGATGGTAAAACAATAATAGTTGATCCTATTTTTGGTGCAGAGGAAGATAAGATTAGACTTTATATTCTTGGAACATGTATGGGTGCAATATTGATGCAAAGAAAAATTTTTCCATTACATGGCAGTGCTATAGCTATTAATGGAAAAGCATATGCTTTTGTAGGGGAATCAGGTGCGGGAAAGTCGACTCTTGCTTCAGCATTCCTAAGTAAAGGATATCAACTTCTTAGCGATGATGTTATAGCAGTTTCCTTTGACGAAAAGAATAAACCTTATATATTACCTTCTTATCCTCAGCAAAAGCTTTGGCTGGAAAGCCTAAATGAATTTGGGAAGGATATCATGGACTATCGCCCTTTATTTGAAAGGGAAACGAAGTATGCTGTTCCTGTAGAATCACAATTTTGTGCAAATCGATTACCTCTTGCAGGCGTTTTTGAATTGGTCAAAAAGGAGAACGAACAAATTGTAATGTCTCCAATTGAAAAGCTTGAACGGTTAAAAACCCTATATTCCCATACATTTCGTAATAGCTTTATTGACGGGCTTGGATTGATGAACTGGCATTTTACATTTTCCGTAAAAATAATAAAAGAGATTAATTTATATCAGTTAGTGCGCCCAATTTCCAAATTCACGGCTTATGAACTAGTTTCGTTAATTATAGAAACAATAAATAAGGGGGAAATTAGATGATTAATACGATTAAAATTTCATTAAACTGTCAGGTTATACAAAATGAAGGAAACATCGTTAGTGATATGGACGGGGAAACGGTAATGTTAAACGTTCAAAAGGGGAAATATTACAACTTAGGTGAATTAGGCGGTGTAATTTGGAGTTATCTTGAGGAATCAATAAAAGTCTCCGAAGTAGTTACAGCGTTAATATCAGAGTATGAGATCGAACAAAAGGAATGTGAGGAACACTTAGTCACTTTTTTAAATCAACTATTATCTGAGAATTTGATAAGTATCTTAGATGAATCTAGTTGTTAATATTTAACTTTCTTGTTAAAAGGTAGGAAGTAAATCATGACGTTTATTAATAGATTAAGAATATTTTTTTCAATGGATATTAAAATTAAACTATTATGTGTTGAGGCTTTTGTTTATTTAGGATGGGGAAGATTCCTAAAAGGAAAACAGTTTGCAAAGGTTGCACCGACTTTAGGTAAACGAATGACTGAAACATCTCTTTCCTTTAATGCAGAACAAATACAAATCCTGAGAGATATATCTAGTTCCTTAAATATTATGAGCCGCTATACGGTTTGGGAAAGTAAATGCCTTGTTAAAGCAATAGCTGGAATGAAAATGCTTGAGAGACGTCGAATAAACAGTACTCTTTATTTAGGAACTGGTAAAGATGAAAACGGAAAACTAATTGCTCATGCTTGGTTAAGAAGCGGTCCTATTTTTGTTACGGGTTCAGAAGGAATGGAGAAATTTACTGTAGTTGGAAAATTCGCAAAAGTAGTAAGTGAGGAAAATAAAAATGGAGAAAACAATGAATAAAAATTTCGCTTTGGATCTAACCCGTATTTCGAAAGAATTTATCTTACTGCTTGAATTTTTAAAATTGGATGATCCTAATAACGCATTATTAAATAATAATAAGGTTTTAGTAGATATTGATTGGGATCATTTTTTAAAATTGACTATGCATCATCGTATGTTCTCAGTTATATACTCAAAAATTAAGAGTTTAAGTGATTCGATTGTTCCGGCATTTGTAAAACAGAATCTTAAAAAGCAATATCAAAAAAATACATTTCAAATGCTCCATTTAAGTGCTGAGATGGAAAAAGTAAGTAAACTATTAACTGAGAATAAAATCCGCGTAATTTTTCTAAAGGGGCCGGTACTTGCAACGGAGCTATATGGAGATATTTCGTTAAGAACATCCAGTGACTTGGATATACTCGTTCCACTACATGATTTAGATCGGATTGAAAAAATACTAATAGAAGAAGGCTTTGAAAAAGATGAGTACATCAAAACAGTACTGAATGATTGGAAATGGAGACATCACCATATAACGTACTATCATCCTAAAAAGAGAATTAAACTTGAAGTTCATTGGAGGCTTAACCCCGGACCGAGGAGGGAACCGGACTTTAATGATCTATGGAAACGAAAAAGAAAAAGTTCAATTACGAAGTATCCTATTTATATTTTAGGGCGTGAAGACCTGTTTATATTTTTAATTACACATGGGGCACGTCACGGGTGGTCTCGTCTTAGATGGTTAATGGATATTCACCAAATATTAAAACAACCAATTGACTGGAATAAACTCAAGGTTTTGTTAGATAAATACCAATGCGTTCATATCGGAGGACAAGCAATTATATTATCCTCTCATTTATTAAATACTCCTATTACAAAAGAAATGGAACAGCTTATAAAAAGTAACGTAGCTAAAGTTTTAGCTCAAGATGCTATTTATTACTTTGAGAATATGATTAATTTACATACCGAACCTGTCCCTGAAGAGGTATCTAAATATCATAAATGTCATTTATTTTCATTAATGTCATTCGAGCAAAAAATATTATTTTTTCTAAGTTTTTTACATCCATACCCCGAAGATGCCGAGGTATTACCATTACCAAATTACTTACACTTTTTATACTTTCCTTTACGTCCTTTTTTATGGGTATGGAGAAAAACAAGGAAACGCGTATCCATAGGAGGATTTAATAAATGAAAGATGTCATTTACTTTTTAAAGCAAATTCACTCATTTACTGGAAAAATTTTATACGTTAATCTTCTAGCAATGACTTTTATTGGATTGCTTGAAGGAATTGGGATGATATTAATAATTCCGATTATTAACATGAGTGGGATCGTTAATTTGAATGTTAGTGGAACACCACTTTCAAGTTTTTTCGATTTCATAAATCATACATCGGTAACAATAAACTTACCCATTATGCTAGGAATCTATCTATTAATAGTAATTGGCCAAAATCTAGTCCAGCGGAAAATAACAATTCAAAACACGATTATTCAAGAAGGATTTTTAAGGCATTTGCGAGTAGAGACATATAACAAGCTGATTCATTCTGACTGGAACTTTTTTATTAAGAAGAGGAAGTCAGATCTGATTAATTTGCTATTAGCAGAAGTTGTTCGAGCTAATAGTGGGACAAATGCGTTTCTACAATTTATGTCATCTCTAATATTTACGGGTATACAGGTTGTTCTTGCCTTCTGGCTTTCACCTAAAATAACCACTTTCGTCATATTATTTGGGTTAGTTCTAATTATTTTTAATCGAAAATTTCTTAAACGTTCTTTAGCATTAGGTAACAGAAATTACGAATTAGCAAAAAGTTATTTTGCGGGGATAAATGATCAAATAAATGGTATTAAGGATATAAAAAGTAATACTTTAGAAAACTCAAGAATGGATTGGTTTCAATCAATTACTGAAAAAATGCAGTCAGAACAGGTTGAATACATGAAACTTAAAACTACATCTCAATTATATTATAAAATTGCCTCTGCAGTATTAATCGCAATTTTTATTTATATTGGTGTTAGTTTATTTCATGCACAGACTGCTCAATTGATGTTAATTATTGTTATCTTTTCAAGATTGTGGCCGAGGGTAGCTGGTATTCAAGCCTCAATGGAGCAAATCGCAACAAATCTTCCGTCTTTTAAAGCTGTAAAAGTATTACAAAATGAATGTAACAATGCGAAAGAATTTGAAAGAGACTCGAACCAACTTATAAAACCAATCGCATTAAAGCATGAAATCGAATGTCGCAATGTTTGTTTTCAATACAATCAAAATGAGAAATTGAATGCACTTCAGGATATTAATCTAGTGATACCTTCCAATAAAATGACTGCTGTAGTTGGTAGATCAGGTGCAGGAAAAAGTACATTAATTGATCTATTAATGGGCCTAAACCAACCTGGAAAAGGTGAAGTTTTAATAGACGGGACACCAATTAAAAGTGACAATTTATTATCACTTAGAAAAGCAATCAGTTATGTTCCGCAGGATCCATTTCTATTTAATACAACTATTCGTGAAAACTTAATGTTAGTTGAACCAAATGCAAGTGACGAACAAATATGGGAAGCACTAGAGTTTGCCTCTGCTGCGGAGTTTGTAAATAGGCTTCCTAATAAATTGGATACATTGATTGGGGATCGCGGTATTAGACTTTCAGGGGGAGAAAGACAGCGAATAGTATTAGCTCGGGCTATTCTTAGAAATCCGTCTATTCTTGTCTTAGATGAAGCGACAAGTGCGCTTGATACTGAAAGTGAAGCAAAGATACAGGAAGCGATCGAACGATTAAAAGGAAAAATGACCATAATCGTCATTGCTCATCGACTATCGACAATACGAAATTCTGATCAGGTTGTCGTATTAGAGCAAGGAAGAGTAATCCAAAAAGGTGGGTTTAATCAACTTGCATCAGAAAAGAAAAGTATGTTTAGTAATCTATTACAAAACCAGTGGGAAGCTAGCCTTTGATAAACACTCATTTAATATGTAGTGTTTTTCTTATTGAATTAGATTCTATTTTTTGGAGAGGATGGATTTGAAAAACGCTAGACGTAAATTTTTAATTGTTCTGTTGGTAGCCATTCTTCTTTTAGTTATTTATACAATTTGGGATAACAATCGTATCAAAATTGTAAAACAAGATATTATTATTGATCATCTACCTAAAGATCTTGAGGGGTATAAAATTCTTCAAATCACAGATTTACATAGTAAAGAGTTTGGTAAAAATCAACGTCGATTGCTACAATCAATTAATTCAATTGATTACGATTCAATCGTTTTCACAGGAGATATGGCTCTTAATAACGAAACTAAAAAGTATAAACCTTTTTATGATCTATTAAAGGGAATCCGAAATAAAGAGAACGCTATTTACATACCTGGAAATGATGACCCTGAGGCATACTTTGTCAATTCAAAAGGTGAATTAGCAAAAACTGAATTTGTAAAAGGAATTGAAAAACGAGGAGTCAAATTTTTAGAATCGGTCTATTCCGTGAAGAAAAACAATTCTTCTATAAACTTTGTTGATTTTGAGGCGTCTATACTAAACCCAACTCAGAGTTATGTGCGAGTTAATGGTATCTTCGTACCGGCATATGAGAGAACAGTACAGTATACTGACCATCGCGAAAAATTACTCAGCGAGGTTTCTAGTATTGATCATTTAAATAAGAACGACATCTTGATTGCGCTTAATCATTTTCCCGTTGTTGATGCACGTATTGATACATTATTAAATGATCCGAATTTGAAGTTTAAAGATAGGAAATACGATTTAATTATTGCGGGACACTATCATGGCGGTCAAATTCGTATACCTTTTATTGGGGCACTTTTTGTCCCGGAATCATGGTATAAAAATAATGGATTGTTTCCTCCACAAAACCGTGTTAAAGGACTATGGGAATATAAACATACTAAACAATATGTCAGTGCAGGTTTAGGAAGTAGCGAAGCAATTCCACTGTTGAAGTTTCGTTTTTTTAATCCACCAGAAATTAATGTACTGACATTAAAAAGCAGTAAAAAAAATAGCAGCAATTAATCCTAAAATTTAAAAGATTAAATAACGCTAGTTTACTATTTACACCATTTTACCTAAAAGGAGCAATACCCATGACCTGGAAAAAAATAATGTTACGAATTGGATTAGTTGTATTAGGTTTAGCGGTAGTAGTTGGAGCAACAGGTTTTTATATCTACCATCAAGTCGCGGAAACGACCAGTACAATTTATCAACCTATAGAGAAAACAACTAAAAGAAATGCGCCATTAAATATGAACGAAAAAAATCCATTTTCAGTACTCCTCCTAGGAGTAGACAAACGACCAGGTGACAAAGGGCGCTCAGATTCCCTTATGGTAATGACAGTAAATCCTACAAAGCATACAACAAAAATTATTAGTATTCCACGTGATACCCGAACTGAAATTGTAGGGAAAAATAGTGTTGATAAGATTAACCATGCATTTGCCTTCGGTGGCATACAGATGACCGTAAACACTGTAGAGAAATTTTTAAACATTCCTATTGATTACTATTTAGAAGTCAATATGGAGGGGTTTAAGGATATTGTAGATGCAATTGGTGGTGTAGAAGTGATGAATACACTAGACTTCACTAATGACGGTTTTCATTTTAAAAAAGGGTTATTGTCTTTAAATGGAGAGAAGGCGCTAAGTTTTTCTCGTATGCGATATGAAGACCCACAAGGTGATTTCGGTCGAGAAGCTAGACAGCGTCAAATTATTCAAGAAGTTATTAATAAAGGAACAAAAATTAAAAGCCTAGTAAGTTATAAGGATATACTAAATTCAATCAATAAAAATTTAGAAACAAATTTTACAATGCAGCAGATGTTCGAGATTCAGAAGGACTACCGTGGTGCTACTGCCAGTATTGAACAACAGCAATTACAAGGAAGTGGGAAGATGATTAAAGGGATCTACTATTATTTGGTACCGGAAAAAAATCGTCTAGCACTTTCAAATGAATTGCGGGACCAGTTAGGACTAGCACAATAAGAACTAATCTTAAAATAAAAAAGCACTCGTTATGTATATAGGTTAACTATATTACATAATGAGTGTTTTTTTTTATGTTTAAACTAATTTTTTCATAAACAGTATAGTGAACACATCGAAAGAGTATAAAGAGCGGAAAATACAAATTGAATATTTATAACCAATTCTACAAAATTTATAATGATTTCAATTTTTTACAGTTAAACATATAAAAAGTCCTAAGTCTATTATCTCTATAAACAAAATAGGAGTAAAAAGAAATTCAACTTTGGTAGGTGTGGAGATGGGAATTTCTAGGTAATAAGGACTAATAAGTAGGCTGATAGACTAAAAGATGCGTTTTAATTACAAGAAACGACACAAAAATAAAAAACAATACAACTATCAACAAAATTAGACAAAAAATATGTAGAATATTGTAGAAATAGCAGTTTTTTTAAGTGTCTGGCGCAATTGTTAGATTATTTGGTCTTTTGTATAGTTAAGTTGTATACGTTCTCACGCAAGAACAAATACATACCATATACAATTTAAGGAGAGAGAGAAATGAAAAAGGTTAAAAGTAAAGTTGTAATTGGAATTGTATCTGCTGGTCTAGTTATTTCTGGAGGAATCGCTTTTGCAAGCACGAACGCTGGTGACTTATTAACAAACTGGGCTAATACGAAAACTTCTGATGCAAAAACAGAGCTTTCTTCATCATATAAATCAAAATATGATTCTTCAGTTGAAGATATGAAAACAAATGTTAATAACTACAAAGTTGATGCTGCAAACAACATTGAATTAGTTGGAGATGCTCAAACGAAATTTGCAAATCAACAAATTTCTGCAGCATTAAATGAACATCTTACTGCAATTTCTGACGCTTTAGCTGCTTTAAACATGAGTATCCCAGCTGATTTTGCTAACTACATTTCTACAACAAATGGTAAAACATCTTCTGATTTAGATGCATTGGCAACTACATTAAACAGTAGTTTCAATACACAGCTTTCAGCAGTAGCTAAAGGCGCAGATACAAAGCTTCAAACTAACTTAAATTCTTCTCGTAGTGCAGCTGTAAACGCATTAACTCAAAAAATTCAAGATGCTAAAGCAGAAATTAATTCTTTAATTACTGATCAATCAACAGCTTCTGAAAAGGCTGTTTTAGAACACTTATCTGCTGAAATTACTCGTATTGAAACTGCATTAGAAGCTGAAATCGATGGACAAAAAGCTGATGCAATCAAAACTTTAAACGATACGTCAACAAAAGCTATTAATGATGCAACAAAAGATATGCAAGATTTAGTAGACGCAATTAATAAATAAGAACTAATAGTTAACTATTAGTACATAAATCTATTAAATTATGAAAAATTTAAAAGTTTGTTTTTTTCATGTAGTCATTAGGAGGTAAATTATGCAGAATCGCACTGAAAAAACGGAAAAACAAACGAGGATCTCCCAAAAATTTAAAAAGCTTATAATTGGATCTGTTACGTTGAGTGGTGGATTACTCATCGCAACAACGTTTTCATTTGCAGATACGAATTTACCTGCAGCAATGACTGCATGGACAAGCCAACAAACTAAGCAAGCAAATGATTATATTATTGGAATGACGGAAGCGGAGTCTACTAAGCAAAAAGCACGTCTAATCACAGAAGTGCAAGAAAAAGCGAAGGAATCTGCTGATGAAATACAAAAATATGCATCACAAAAAAGCTTAGAATCACAGGAAGAACTTCAAAAGTACGGAGATCAATTGATTCAGCAAATTGATAGCAAGAATGAAAAAGATGTACAAGAAGCAAAAGCTAAAATTGACAAAATCATACAAAATGCACAGGAACAAGTAAAAGAGCAAATAAACGAACAAGTTCCTACGGTGAACTCAAAGAATAATGATGATTCACATGAAACATCTAACTCTAAAAATGATGATTCACAAAATAAAAACAGCCAAGAACAGTCTAGCGAGGAAGGTCAACAGTAATGGATGCTTCAAAAGTTGAAGAACAAAAGGTAGTGGATGATAAGAATATAAATACTTTTCGTCAGTCATTAATTGATTGGCTAAAGTTCTTTCTAATTTTAGGTGTTCTTTTAGTTATTTTACTAAATACGGTTGGACTTACAAAAGTAAGTGGATTCTCAATGTACCCTACTTTAAATGACGGCGATTTAGTCTTTGTGAATAAATTAGAACGTTTCACACATGACCCCGAACTTGGAGATGTAGCGATTATGAGTTTAAAAAGTGAAGGGATTAATATTGTAAAACGAATAATTGGAGTTCCTGGAGACACAGTCTTTATTAAAAGTGGAATTATTTATGTGAACAACAAGCCTGTTCCAGAGATCTCAACAAATGGGACTTCTGATGATATGGCACAAATAACTGTTCCTAAGAACAAACTATTTGTTGTTGGGGACAACCGTGAACCGGGAATAAGCTTCGATAGTCGAAGTAAAGATTTTGGATTTATTCCGATTAAAGATATTAAAGGTTATGTACTTATTTCAATTCTACCTATTCATAAAATTGCGAAACCACTTAAAGTGTAATCTGTCTAATGGAGGCACGAAAGAAATGGAAAAAAAGTCAATTAAAAAGAAGATTGCAGTCGGAATTCTGGCTGCTGGAATAGTAACATCATCTAGTTTGGCATTTGCAACGACTAATGCTGGGGACTTATTTAAAAATTTTGCCTCTCAACTATTAAATGATGCAAAATCAACTGTAAGTAGTACTTTAGGTACTAAAACTTCTGAAAAGATTAATGCATTAAAAGATAAATTAAGTGCATTAGTTACTGACTCAGAAGAAGGCGTAAATAATAAACAAGGTGAGTTAGAACAAGCTGGTGTTAATAAAATTAACGGCCAATCTAATGAGCATATTCAAGCGATTAACGATTCTTTATCTGGAATTAAACAAAACACGCCTGGTCAATTTTCAAGTTTAGTTTCACAATTAAACTCGCAAACAACTACTGGAGTTGAAAGTGAAGTTAATGGATTAAAACCAGACTTCAGTTCACAAGTTTCAAACGGCCAACAAAAAATTTCAGCTGAGCAAGCTAAAGCACTTGATGATTTAGAAGATGCAATCAATGCGGCTAAACAAACTTTAGGCCAATTAATTGATATGCAAAAACAATCAGCTGACCAACAAGTAAAAGACTACTTACAAGGTCAAATTGATAAAGTAACTCAAATTATTAATGACGCTACTAATGATTTAGAATTCAAAAAATCTAAAGCATTAGCTACTAAAGCAACAACGATTAAAAATGATACACTTACTGATTTAGACTCACTAGCTGGGGGATTATATACGCCACAAAATAGCTTTTTAGAAAACTTTGAAGGTGGAAACTCACCGTTTGCAATTACTGGTGATTGGGAAAGAAATAATTCAAAAGTAGATGGAAAAACTGATTATTACTTGATTAGCGGTAATATTTCAAACAGCCAAACTTCTACTGCTGAAGTGACAATTAACGTTCCAGACAATGGATATAATGCATTCTTATCTTTTGATTATTTAGTTCTTTCACAACTAAATAAAGATATCTTAACAATTTCATTAGATGATAATGTTCTTGTTAGTGAGTCAGGAACAGATAACCACTGGTCAAATGTAAACCTTGGGATCAAACCGGGTAAACACGTATTAAAACTTACTTACGCAAAAGATAAATCTGGTAGCGGAAGCAAGGATGCTGGTTATATTGACAATATTTCATTAAAATATGATTTACGCAAATAATTAGCAGACTAATGAGGATGTCCTAAAAGTATAACTTTAGGGGACATCCTCATTTTTATTTTCATAGAACAAATTTAAAATGTAGAGTAGTTGAATGATAGTTGAAGTGCAAAGAAAATGTCAGGGTGCGAATAAGAGTGCTGATCGTGCAAATAAGGGTCCAGAAACTGCGAATAAGAGTCGAAGTGAAAAGAGGAGTGTTAATTGCAAATAAACTAGTGAATCGTGCAAATAGGGAGTTAGAAACTGCAAATAAAGAGAAGAGTGTTGATGGTGCAAATAAACTGATGAACCGTGCAAATAAGGTGCCAGTAACTGCAAATAATGGTCGAAGTGCAATTAAAATAGAGAATCTGCAAATAAAATAAGTAAATCTGCAATTAAAATGAACAGAACTGCAATTAAAAATAGTGAAAGTGCAATTAAATATCCTAGCAACTTAAGTTAGATAAGAAATTACCTATACCGGTAAGGGTATTCTAACCTAATAATGGCTATAAATGAGGACAAAGTAAAAGAAAAATTAAAAAGTACTCTCTTATTCTTTCTGAACCGACTAAAAAAGTAAAGAAATCTACTAAATTTCCATATATAATGACCATAGAATCAACTCTAATTGAAAGATGCTACTATAATACCCCCATTTAGCTTCTAGCCAGACTAAGACCCAGAGTAACTATTACTCAAATTTTATTAAAGACTGCCTATGTGTCAGTTACGCTGACAATTAGGACGCCGCAGTTGTTGTACGTAAAAAAAACCTTCAAATTAAAGTCAATTTAATTTGAAGGTTTATTTACCTTGCTTATACTTATTAAACTCAATAAATTTTAATAGTTCATCTTTTGGTATACCTGAATCAATTGCTTCTTGAAGGATTTCCATCCATTCAGAATCAATTATTTTTGTTGGATCAATATCATCTTTCAGGAGGCTTTCTGCCGTTGTATTGAAGACGCCTGCAATTTTTTCAAGTACTTGAATCGAAGGATTACTTTGCAAATTCCGTTCAATCGAACTTATGTAAGATTTTGCGATACCAGCACGTTCTGCAAGTTCTGTTAGGGACATTCCATGTTGTAAACGTAGTTTTTTAATTCGTTCTCCAATCATATAAGCTACTCCATATCTTTTTGACTATTACAAAAAGTATATCATAGTGGGGAGTAATTCTCCTAGTTTTGACATGAATCTTTAACGCAATTGTAAAGAAATGAGCGGACTTCGTCAGGACTTATGCCTACTTCAATGCATTCAAGTAGTAGGTCGATCCAATTTAAATCTGTAGAATTGCTTTCTAATTCACTGTACATGGATTATAGCCTCCTAAAAATAAGGTACAAAATACCTAGGTAACCCTGCTATCTTAGTTCGATTAATCGTGGAAATATACAGTAAACTAGTACTTTTTTGCTGTATTCTCAACTAAGACCAGTGGCTTTGCGTCCCAATTTCTCAATTGGTTTGCCTTTTTCTAGAGAGTGTTTTGATATACTTGTTATAATTTTTTTGAACTTTATATAACAATTATATAACGAATTGAATTCATACTTTGTAGGAATTTGTAGTTAAGAAATAATACAATTATATTAATAATGTTTCATTTGTGTTAAGAGCATTAGATAAATCAAGGTGTTTTTTTATAATTGAAATAATGGAAAAAGTTTCAAGGAAATATAATTCGACATTTAAAGAAAAAATGTCGAATTATATATTTCAAATAGTAAAATTTACTAATTTTAAAATAACATTTTTGGTTTGTTATTTAGTTTAGAGTTAGATTAGACAAAGTTTAGAAGTAATCTGTATGGCATGATTTTGGGAGTAATTGAAATAGGAATAAAGTATTAGTTTTTTTATAGTTGATAACTAGTCGGTTAGTAAATTAAAAAACAGAGTAATTAGTTGAAAAATTACTCTATTTTTTTGCAGTTTTATTTTGATCCTCTTAATTTTTTTAATGCATAGCGATAGCTGGATCTGACACTAGATTCGTTCATATTTAGTTCGTCTGCGATTTGGGTAAATTCTTGATTGAAATAAAAGCGTCTAACTAAAATTTGCTTTTGTTGGAGAGAGAGTCCATCAAGTAAGCTCATAAAATCCTCAAGTAGAAATGCATCATCATAATATGTTGCATCTTCAATACACTGATCGACGACAACGTTTCGTTCATCATATTTAACAGCTTTAGATAGCTCGTTAAGTAAATAACCTCTCACAGTGAAAAAAGCATAACTAGAAAAACTCCCTTTTTCGCTTTCATAGTGTTGATACGCTGTCCATAAAGCGATTTGTCCAATTTGATAATATTCATCAAAGTTTTTATAAATATTTAGCTTTTTTATAATTGTTTTAATCATACGAGAATATTGACTTAAACATTCCTCAAATGTACTAGGTTTTACTTTTCCCGAAAAAGGTTGGTATCCTAAGTGTGCATTACAATTTTTCATTCCTTTTGCCTTTCTAAAAAGGCATGCCCTTATATAGATTCCGCGGTGAAGTAACTATATAAAAATAAAAGAAATATGGCATTTATGAAAAGATTAACTATGAAATTAAATAACTAATAAAAACTTTTAGTTTCGATACGAAAACATCAAATATAAAAAGAATGAGCATATAAAAGTTTATCTATTAATGACTATTAAAAAAGTAAAATTTACTAAAATACTAGTTTCACAGACATAGAATTTTCAAAAAATTGGTAAGATTATTCTGATATAATCAATATGTAAAAATTCTATAGGGAGGCATATATGTCAAAGTTAGATTATGTAATTTCATATGAAACGATGCTAATTGAAGCTGCAGACCACCCAGAATATTTAACAAAAATTACTGATAATAACAAAGGTATAATCTATTCAAAACGGCCAATGAAAGCAATTTTAAAAGAATCAGCCCTCTACCATAATCACTCTACTAAAGGCCATCTTGAAGTCGTCAAAAGTAAATACCCAACTATGAAAAAGATTCCTCTTATGATTAATGCCACTTTAACAATTATTATGGTTCCTACATCTTCGCAAAATAACAAATCATGTAAATGGCTAAACTTTATCCAAATCAATAAATATATTAAAGAAAAAAACAAAACGAAAGTACAATTCAGGAATGGGGATGAGAAAATACTACCAGTTTCTTATTACATTTTTGATAAACAAATAAGCAAAGCAACAAAGATCATTAGTTTGTATTTAAGTCAAAAAGTAGAATATAAACTAAAATCTGATGGGGATAAGCTAATGATGATTAAAGAGCTAATAGAAGGATATACAGCTGATGATTAGATAAGAGGGGGAAGGAACAGAATATAAAAAAACAGGTCAAAGGATCTTTTTGGATCGTTTGTCCTGTTTTTTGATTTTATCTTAAATTACTTCCTGGTCTGGCACTCTAATTGACCATTGAGAAAATGCTTGGATTTCAACTAGTTCCTGTGGGAAGATAAATGTCCATGGTTTACTTGTATTTGCTTGAATTGTTAATGGTGGTAGTGTGAATAAACCTTTTGCAATTATTTCGCCTTTTTCATTTAACATTTCTAATGGTAGTAACTCTAGATTTACTGCTGTTGTGGAACCATTTCGAACTAAAATATTTACAGCTAAATTTCCATCATCATTATAGTTAGCGCGTAAAGCATGTAAGCTTACTTCATTTACACGTAATTTAGGTAAAGTATTTACTAGGTTGCTTAATTCAGTGATTTGTTCTTCTGTAAGTCGGCCTTCCCATGTTGGATCTATATCTAATCTATGAATTGTTTTTGACAAGTCAAAGGCTAATTCGAATCCCTTTTCCGGCAAGTCTTCTTTTAGTAAAAACTCTCTTTCAAATACAAAGTGCCATGGGCGACTACTGCAAGGAGGCATGTCCCCAAGTTCTTCTAATTTGAATCCTTTTTTACCTAAAATTTCTCCTTCTTCGCTAATTAATAAAAGGATTGCATCTTCTAAATGAACTGCCTTTTCTAAACTATTTCGAACGAAAGCTGTAACCGTTGCACTGCCATCTTCATTAGCTTCAAGCTCGATTGCAGATAATGACAATTGATTTGGTTTTAAAGGAGCAAGTTCATTATTTAAAAACTGATAAACATATCGTCTTTCATCTTCAATATGCATCAGTGGATGAAATGATATTTTAGGAAAAACATCACTCAGTTCATTCTCTTCAACTTGAACTGCTTGATCAGTAGATGGTTGTTGCAATAAATCACTCGATGAAACTGTTGAATCTTTACCTTTTTGTAATAAACGCTTAATCGATGATAACATTTTGTATTTCTACCCCCTGTGGACAAGATAATTCTTGAAATGTTGAAGCAAGACTTGCTGATAATTCCTGTTGAATAATGCTAAAAGTATGTTCAAACAGAGTAAATCCATCTAATTCATATAATCGAATTGGATCTTCTTGTTGGTACTGTCTTAAGTTTATCCCTTCTATCAAATGTTGTAAATGCTCTAAATGTTCAGACCAATATAAATCTATAGTACTTAATGCGGAATTTTTCAAATTGTTAGTAATTTCTACCTTTTCCTCATCGGCCATCCCGCGTAATACGGTCTTATATTCAATTAGAGCTTCATTTACGTTATCCAATACTTCCCATCTAGTATTGAACTGTATAACATCAATTCGCAGTGGAGGGATAATTTGTTCTAGTGTAGTTTTGGCTTCTAGTCGATTCCAATCTTCAGGGGTACTATTTTCGGGATAAAATTCTTTTAAATATTTATCAACTGTCCCGTCTAAATGGTGGATAAACCACTCTAAATCGTTGGCTAATAATAAATTACTTCGCAACTCATACAATATACGGCGGTGCTCATTTGCAACCCCATCTACTTTAAGCTGCCATTCACGAATAGAAGACTGATATGCTTCACAAAGCTTTTGTGTTGAAGATACGAAGTCATGGATGGAAGATTTTATTACTTTCCCAAATTGGTCAAATTGGAGGTTCTTATATATTTTTTCAAGTTTTTCTGCATTATATCTTACAAATAACTCATCTTCTAATGATAAATAGAATTGAGATGATCCCGCGTCTCCTTGTCGTCCCGCACGACCTCTTAGTTGTAAATCGATGCGCTCACTTTCATGAAGCTCTGTTCCAATTACATGAAGTCCTCCTAGCTCAGTTACACCTTTAGCCAATAAAATATCAGTTCCTCTACCAGCCATATTGGTTGAAATGGTGATCATTCCTCGCTGACCAGCTAAGGCAATCATTTCTGCTTCTTTTTCAACATTTTTTGCATTTAAAAGCTGAAATGGTAATGATTTTTCTTCAAGTACTTTTGCAACAATTTCTGACTGACGAATGGAAGTTGTTCCAATTAGAATAGGTTGGCCTTTTTTATGTCTCACCAAAACATCAGCCAAAACTGCTTTGAGCTTTTGTTCTGTCTTTTCAAATACGATATTTTCATAATCCAAACGGATAAAAGGTTTATTTGTCGGAATGCTAACAACTTCCATGTTATAAACTTGTAGAAATTCCTTCTCTTCAGTTTTTCCGGTCCCAGTCATGCCAGAAAGGATTGGATACATTCGGAAGTAATTTTGTATTGTGACAGAGGCAACAGTTTGATTTTCATCAGTAGTTTCTAAACCTTCTTTTGCTTCAATCGCTTGATGGAGTCCGTTACTTAATGATCGACCTTCCATAATACGACCAGTAAATAAGTCAATTAATTGAATTTCGTCTTCTTGAACAATGTAATCAATATCTCGTTGAAATAATATATTTGCTTTTAAAGCATTATGGACATAGTGGAAAAGGGTCGAATGCTCCAAATCATATAAGTTCTCAATCATAAATGCTTTTTCAATCCTCAAGATACCTGCTTCTGTTAATGTAATTGCTTTAGTTTCTTCGTCAAATAAATAATCTCTTTCTTTAATGAATGTGCTAATAAATCGCGCACAGAGAGAATATAAGTGTAACTGTGCAGCCTTTTTTCCTGCGATAATTAGTGGTGTTTTAGCTTCATCTATTAGAATAGAATCAATTTCATCAATAATTGCATAATGATATGGACGCTGAACTTGTTCAATAGAAGAGACAATCATATTATCCCGTAAATAATCAAAACCGAACTCTGTTCCGATTCCGTAAGTAATATCTGCATTGTACGCAGCTTTTTTATCATCCAAGGTTAGATTGGGAATATTCAAGCCTACTGTAAGACCTAAAAATTCGTGAATTTGACCCATTTGTTTGGCATCACGACGAGCCAAATATTCGTTTACAGTAATAATATGGACGCCTTTTCCCTCAAGCGCATGAGTAAAAGCAGGTAAAGATGAAACTAATGTTTTACCTTCCCCGGTTGGCATTTCAGCAATATTTCCATCTAATAATGCAAGTCCACCGATTAATTGAACATCATAATGACGCATGCCTAGCACTCGCTTTGAAGCTTCACGTACAAGAGCAAAAGCATCTGTTTTAATTTCTTGTATAGTTGTTGTATTGCTGGCAATTTTTTGCTTCAATATATAGGTAAATTCGCGTAGAGTTGCATCTGTTTGGTTTTTAAAGAATGATTCTTTTGAGTTTATCTCTAATACAATCCTTTTGTATTCTTTTAATTTTCGATTGCCAATGATTTTTTGTAAAGTCTGGATCAAAGTACTCCTCCTTAGCTGGTAATTTATTAATTCTATTTAACACTATTAAAAGTTTTGAGCTGCTCGGACTAGCTATAGTGTGGATTTATTGATAACAGTGAAAAGCAGGATTAATTACATAAATATTTTCGACATAAACGGATGTTTTCTTAAATGAAAAAAGAAGTACTGGCTCTCGGCCTTTTAAAATCGTTAGACAAAAAACGTTCAAAAATAGTAAAACACCTTGATATATAAGGGATATGCATAAAAATGACATTTGAATTTGTGATGTTTGTAACAAATTAGACCTATTTGAAGAAAAAATGTCTATTTCGCTGTTGTATACTAGCGTTGTAAAAAAAACTAGAAAAAAAAGCTAATTTACCCAAAATTTAACAAGTTTTGAATAAGGGTAATTAATCATCTTAGTTTGACAGCAAAGAGAGCAAGTTACTACTTTTTATTCTAGAAAATAAGCTTAGGGAGGACCTCTGGAATGGCATTAAACAAAAATAAAAAAATAATTACTTCTGCTTTAACGGCTGCAATGGTAGCATCAGCCGTAGCTCCTGTTGCTGCCGCTGCTCAAACTGTAGTTCAAACTGCGGAGAAAGCTGTAAAAGCATATGAAGCTGTTAATGTAACAAACCCTACAAACGCAAAAGCAGCAGAAACAAAAGAAAAGGCTGCAAGAGCTGCAGTTGCAAAATTAACTTCTTCAAAGTATAAGTCTACAAAAACTAAATTATTAAACCGTATTGCTAACAAGAAAAAAGCGAATCAAGCTGTTGTAACAAAATACAATGCTGCAGTAGCTGCTGTAAAAAAATATGAAAGCTATAATGTAAAAAATCCTACGGATGCTAATAAATCAGTAGCGATAAAGAAATCAGCTGTAAGTGCAGTTGCGCAGTTACGTGATTCAAGTAAAAAAGTTTCATTAACAGCTTCCATTAATAAAAAGGAAAAAGACATCCAAAGTGTTGTAACAAAATACAATGCAGCTGTTGCAGCCGTGAAAAAATATGAAAGTTTTAATGTAACGAACCCAACTGATGCAAATAAATCAGCTTCGGTAAAAAAATCTGCAGAAACTGCAGTAGCACAGTTGAAAGATTTAAGTAAAAAAGCTTCATTAATTACTTCTATTGATAAGAAAGCTAAAGAGATTCAAGATGTAGTAAATAAATATAACGCAGCAACTGAAGCTGTTGTAGAGTATGAAGCATTAACTTCTGATGATGCTGATAAATTAAAAGCTGCTAAAGATGCAGTTTCAAGTCTAAAAGATAAAGAGTACAAGGAAAAATTAGAAAATCGAATTTTAGTTCAACAAGCCAAGTTAGCTATTCCTACAATTTTGACAGCGAATGCAATTAACGCTTCACAAATTGAAATTAAGTTCAATAAAGCTGTAGACTCATCTGCGATTTTTGACTCAAATGGGAATCTATTTTCAGGAGTTGTAACGGTAAATAGCCTTGACTATATTGCTGCAGGGACGCTTACAGGTGAACTTAGTACAGATGGGAAAACATTAACTGTCACATCTTCATCAAAACTAGATAAACGTTATGATGTCATTATTGATAAAGTTAAATCTACTGATAAAGTAGATTTTGCTAAAAAGACATTCACGATTACAGTTTCTGATCAAATTCGTCCTACTTTTGTTGGGTTAACATATTTACCTAACGGAAATGCGACATTTACATTTAGTGAACCAATCAATGCAACGACTTCAGAAATTGCGACTGCGTTATCTGTAGCTGGTCCTACAAGTTTTGCAGTTTATGCTGGTGACATTACCTTATCAGCAAATAAAAAATCATTCTCAGTGACACTTCCAGCTTTAATGAATAAAGACCAAAACTATACGTTTACAATCACTGGACTTAAAGACTTTGCAGGAAACTTATTAACACCAAATCCAATTCCTGTAACGGTCGTTAAAAAGGATGTAGATACGGTAAAACCAACAGTAACATCTGTTGCTTCAGCTGGCGTTGGCAAAATTGCTGTCACTTTCTCTGAAGAAGTAAATACTACTGGTGCTACATTAACTGTAAATGGAGTATCAGCTGGAATATCAACTTCAATTGATTCAAGTAAAAAAGTCGTAACATTTAGTTCTTCAAGTTTAACTGCTGGTGTGCAAAGCCTAGTAATTGGTGGGGTTAAAGACCTTGCAGGAAATACGATGGATGCAGTGACAAAGGTAGTAGAAATTACTACTGATCGAAATGCACCACTATACGTAAGCCAAAGTATCAAAAATGTAAGTGGACAGCAGTATCTTGTATTAAATTACAATGAAGATGTAACGGTGGATACTACAAAATCAATTACAGGTACTTATGTAGGTTCAGATTATATTACAAGAGCTATTCCAGCATTAGCTGGCGGTTCTAATTTAATTAATGGAGCAGACGGTAAATCAATTGAAGTAAAATTACCAGCATTAACTGGCGACTTTACACTAAACTTACCGGTAGGTTTTGCATTAGATACAGCTACTAATTCGTCAGCTGCTAGAGTTGTAACATTCAAACTTGGAACAGCGGTTGATACGACAAAACCAGTAGTGTCTAATTTTAACCAAACAAATAACAAAATTCTTGTTAGCTTTGATCGTGAAGTTTCACCTGCGACTGCGTTAAATCTTTCAAATTATGCTGTAGAAGGCATTTCTTCACCATTTGAAGGAACTGCAATTTTTAAAGGTGATGCTAAAACCGTTGAGTTAACTTTAAGAACGGATGCTATTACTACTACTGGAGATCGAATCTTTACTGTTAAAAATGTAGCTACTGGTGCGGGAGCAGTAATGGATGCGGATGTTAAGGCACGTAGCTTTAAAGAGACGGTTCGTCCAACAGTAGTCGCAGCAAGAGTAATTGATTCAACTCATATTGAAGTAACATTTATTGAAGCAATTAAAGATGGTGGTAATGTAGGAGCAGATTTAGAAGTTTTCCAAGGTAATAGTACAACGCCTTTGGCTGAGGCTACTGAGACAATTTCAGGGAATAAGTTAACAATTGCGCTTGCGTCTCCACTTTCTACATTAAGTGGGCTTCAGGTTAAAGCACAAAGTACAATTGACATTGTTGATCTTAATAATAATGCTGTAAACTTTAATAGCATTGCAGTTCAATAGTATTTCAATTTACGATAATACGTTTATTAGGAGAAAGGCTCTACTGAGAAAATCTCAGTGGGGTTTTTCCTTTTTTTTTAGTATAAATGACAACGGTGAAGAAAATCGACGCAGTTTCCAACATTTGGGAATAAGTGGAACTACACTTCTATTTTCGTCGACTGGCTGGTTTTCTATATTTTTAAGTGAAAATAACTATAAAATTTCAAAATATGACAACGTACTTACTTCCTATTCTATATAATCTTAGTAGTTTCATATAAATAGTCTACTAAGATATGAGGGAGAGGGCTTAATTGAAGACAAGGATCGGTGTAATCTTTTCTGCTGCAATTCTATTAGCTGGTATATTTAGTTCACCATCGTTGAAACATAAGGACTCTGAACAGAAACTAAAGTTATTAAAATCTAATGAAGTAATTGCTGCTACAAATCAACAGATTAGTGACCAAGCACTTCAAAAAACTGCAACAAATCAACTAAATAAATGGGAACCATTGCAACTGAACCCACTCACTAGCAGTAAAAATTTATCTTATGGTTTCAGTAATAACACAAAAGTTTTTACTAAGCCTTTTCCGGAGCAGTATCAAGCTGTTAATGGAATACTTAGCTTTCGAGGTGGACCGTTCCGAAATAATGCTTCAATGGGAATGACGGTAGTTTCAAAACAAAAGTTAGTAAAAGGCTGGTCTTTTCAAACATCGTCCTCATCTGGGTGGGGTGGGGGATCAGGATGGACGGGTCAACCTAGTGTAATAGAATGGAAGCCACAAGAACAAAAAATTATGAACTTATATTCTCAATATAAAACAAAGAAAAACTTTAAAGAAGTAGTTTACGGTTCCTTAGATGGAAGGGTTTATTTTTTAGACTTGGCAACAGGAAAGCAAACGAGAAAGCCAATAAATATTCAAAATCCAATTAAAGGCAGTGTAGCTCTAGACCCACGAGGCTATCCCCTTTTATATGTAGGTCAAGGCATTCCTCAAACTGGAAAAATAGGAATGAGAATCTTTAGTTTAATTGATGGTTCTCAATTGGCATTTATTCCGGGAATTGATTCATACTCATACCGAGGGTGGGGCGCTTTTGATGGCTCTGCATTATTTAATCGAAATGACGATGCAATGCTAGTTGGAGGAGAAAACGGATTAGTTTATTTCATAAAACTAAATACAAAATATGATCCAAAGGCTAAAAAGATAAAAATTTCACCAGCGATTTCAAAATATCGTTATAAACTTAAAAATAATTCTTATCAAGGTATTGAAAATTCAGTAGCGGTATTTAAAAATATAGCTTATTTTGCTGATAATGGTGGTGGCATCCAAGCGTTAGATATAATAAAGAAAAAACCTATATGGGCAAATAATGCTTATGATGATACTGATGCTTCAATTGTTATTGAGAATTCTAATGGTACTCCGTTTTTATATACTGGTTCTGAAATCGATAAGCAAGGTACAAAAGGCTACGCCCGTTTGCAAAAGTTAAATGGTTTGACCGGAAAAGTAGTTTGGGAGAAAAAGATACCAGGTTATTCAATAAAGGGTAATCACCCCGTTAACGGTGGATTACTTGCAACTCCAATTGTTGGAACTGGATCATTAAAAGGGCAAGTAATTTTTAATATTTCAAGATATAAAACAATTAGTGGTGGGCTTCTAATTAGTTATGATACCGCTACGGGTAAAGAGAAATGGCGTCTAGAATTACCAAACTACGGATGGTCATCAACAGTAGCAGTATATACAAAGGATAAAAAGGCCTATTTAATTCAAGGTGACTCGGTTGGAAACTTGTACTTAATCAATGGTATTGGAAAAATTGTAAATAAGGTTAATTTAGGTGCCAATATTGAAGCATCACCAATTGTAGTCGGACAACAAGTCATTGTTGGAACAAGAGGCGGTAAATATATTAGTGTAAATATACAATAACTATAGTAGAATTTTATTATCCCTAATTCCATTTGAGGAGCTAGGGGTTTTTTAATTGGATAATAATATAATTTTTAAGGGCTTAAATTCAATACCTTAATTTAACGGTCTTTTCAATTGTATTAATTACATATTAAACTTCTATTAAAATAATTGGTTTTTAGCAAATAGGTTAGATAATATGATGAACCTACTATTTTATACTGTATTAGAGGAGTGAAAAGGTTTGGCTTATGAGACGGAAAACAAAGTTGAAAGTCGATCAGAACATCGAAAAGTTAAAAATAACGAAAAAAAGGTAGATGGAAATAATCGTTATTTTCCATTAATGTTTCTAATAGCTGGAGTGCTAGTAATCGTAGCCACAGCAATTTTTTATGTTTATCCGAAAATAATGAATGAAGGAAATATGCATCCGAATAATGAAGCTACAAAAGCTGTAGCCAATAAAGAGACGAAAAAAGTTACAAAGAAAGAAAAGAAAACTGAAACAAAATCTGTGGATGTTGCTAAAAAAACTGCTTCTAAAAAAACTGCTGCTAAAAAAACAAACGCAGCTAAAGATGAGAATAAATTAAAAGGTTATATTATTCCAGATAGCAATCTTAGAAAATTAACAAATGAAGATTTAAGTAAATTAACTTCAAGTGAGTTACGATTAGCGAGAAATGAAATTTATGCAAGACATGGTTTTGTATTTCAATCGAGTGACTTGACGATTTATTTCACTTCAAAATCATGGTATAGTCCTAATCCAGCATATAATGGTGCTCTAAGTGATGTGGAAAAGTATAATTTAAATTTAATTAAATCGAAAGAATAGTTATAGATTTGTTTGAGCGAAAACTAATTTCTTGGCTATAACTCTAAATTAATACAATATTCTTATGGGGTGGATTAAAGAATGGCAGGACCAAAGGGAAAATCACTAAAGATTTTCCAGGCAGTTTTTGTCTATTCTTTTAATCCATCCCTTTTTACTCTTTTTCCTCCTTGTGAAGTTTCAAAAGGTAGAGTACCTCCCCCTTTAGTTTCAACAATATAAAATAAAGCGTTTCTTTCGGTTAATGACCTCAAAATGAAAGCCTCAATGTCTGATTGCTATAAGTTTATTAAGTAAATATGATGATTGTAAGGATAAATAAAGCAAGTTAGTTTAATCTAAGATTGGAACTGTCATAAAAATTTCTTTTTACCGAGTAAATAAAAAATAGTATGATAGAATTTAGTTTATTTATTTTCTAAAATAGTACGACAATTTAAAAAATCAAAAGCCAAAAACATATAAAATGAAAGTTTAAGGGGAAGTTAACAATAAATGAAAACTCAATTGAGGGAAAAAAATTCTTTATCAAGAGCAGGTATACGATCAATGAGAAACAAACGAATACCTAATATTAAAAGAAAATGGCTGTTTATTTTATTACCCATTATCGCTATAGTAATTACACATTTGACTTTTAGTTACTTAAATTCACCTAACAGATTAGTAAAGTCTTTTGAAAAAGCAGTGTCTGATAATAACTATAAAGAAGTTACTCATTTGTTACAAAAAGGTGGTACTACAGCATCTTTGGATGAAGATTCAGTGATTGCATTTATGGATTACATGAATAGCACTGATTTAGTAGATGAAGTCGGTGATATGGTACAGAAAAATAAAGTAATTAACAGCCAATTAGTAGATGATCGTGGTAATCACGTGATTTCAATTAAAAAAGGTAGTAAATTTTTAGGCATTTACCAAACGTATTCAATAAAAGTCGAACCATTTGAATTAGAGGTTTCTTCACCCATAGATGAAGTCGAGTTAAAGTTAGTTAATCAAGATTCAAAGTTGAAAATAGGTCAATACGAAAAAACATATCGTAATATTTTACCTGGAAAATATACATTAGCTGTTTCTTATAAAGGTTCATATAGTGATGTCAAGGATTCGGTCGATCTAGATTTTTCAGCCGCTACCAAGAATAAATTGACTCAAGAATTAACTTTTAATGTTAGTTATGTGCAAATTTATTCAAATGAACCAGATGCTGAATTATTTGTAAATGGAAAAGATACAGGGGAAAAAATTAGTGATTTAGAACAAGTTGGTCCGTTTTTATTAAATGGTCAAACGGTCGTTCACGCTGAAGTTGAAAAGGATGGCAAAGTATATAAAACTGATGATATCCCGGTAACCGGTAAATTTGTAGATTTACTGTTCGATACGTCAATTGAAAATCCTGATCAGACAGATGAAAAGGATGGTTTCTTTGCAGGTCTTAAACGGTTCTTTGACAAATACTTACCAAGTCCAAAGCCTTCATCTGACTTAGAAGAAATACAATTAATCAACGGATTATTTAATCAAAATGGCCAAGCCTTTTTAGAATCAAAGGAATACCAAGATAAAATTAAGAAGAAGGATACTACTCAAAAGCTTGTTAGCTTTGCAATGAAAAATTCAAAACAAGATGATTCAGGCATGATCATTACGACAAATGAAACATATGAGATAACAGATAAACATGGTGAAGCTAAAAAGAAATCTTTCGAAATTACTTATCATTTCTCAAGGGAAAATGATGAGTTAAAAATGGACAGTATCGTAAAAATAAAAGAAATAAAGTAGGTAATTTTGAAAGAGTCCAAAACTAACCTGGACTCTCAGACTGTTGACAAACGCTCGCTTTCTTCGTTGCTTCACCTGTCTGCGGTGCTCATTACCGTCTAGGGTAACTCCGCTCCTCACCAGGCTTCGCGCCTCGAAAGACAAGCGCTTGCAATCAGTCTGAAATCAAGTTTTTTGTATCTTGTCTAGATATTGAAAAAGAGTCCAAAACTAACCTGGACTCTTTTTTGATATGTTAAATTGTTTAGGTGAAAATTTGCTTTATCAGTTCATATTTACTCACTTTAAGTAGTAGTTAGATACGAAAATTATTAAGCTTTGATTATAAAAATTATTTCTTTTTTCACATTTTAATGTCAAATATATGTAGTTTTATGACATTGCTTTTTTAAATATGAATATTCGATATAATGGATTAAGGCAGAAATGTTAGGAGGTAATGAAAAAGAATAGAAATGTTGAAATTTATTAAAAGACTTCTTTTATTTACACTTCTTATGGCAGTTGTAGGTTTATTTGCCATATATCGCTACTATTTCCAGGGCGTTTTGAAGTATGAATCTCAAGTTTATACCGAATTGAAGACCGCTAATCTAGAAGAATACACTCCCCTACTTCTAGGACTAATGATGCAGGAAACAAAGGGGAAGGGTAAAGATCCAATGCAGGCTTCAGAATCACTTGGACTTGCTAAGGATAGTATTCAAGATACATCGAAGAGTGTTCAACAAGGAGTAGCTCATTTTAAAGACGTATATTCCTACGGTAAGAAGCAAGGTGTTGATTTAGCCACTATAATTCAAAGTTATAATATGGGGATTGCTTATATTAACTTTGTAAAAATGCATGGTGGTAAACATACTAAGCAACTTGCTAAAACTTACTCTCTATCGATGGTGGATACGAATCCCGAGCTTTATACATGTAACAATAATAAGAAAAATTTTAGATATCCATATTGTTATGGTGATTTCACATATAGTGAAAAGGTAATGAAGAAAGCAAAGTATTTCGAGATTTTAGTGCCACTAAAACATAATATAGTAGGAAATCCATAGTCCATAAAGAAGAGATAAATTTCTTCTTTATGGACTTTTTAACTTTTTTTTTAGAAATGTGTCAATTCAATTACAAAATAGTTTTCGTTTCGATAAAACAAAACAATTTCCTATTATTACCGATATAATTCTTGTAAAAACAATTCAAATTTTTACATTTTTTGACTTATAATTAAGTTTAGTGTTTCTTTTTTGTTAAATTTTTTTGAAATTATTACTTTTATTTTACTAGATTAAGAAACTTATAATGTTATTTAATGGAAAAAGTGGAGAGGGAAGTTAGCTAAATGAAAAAAATGGGAAGAGCAATTTTGGTATCAACGGGTATTTTAGTTGGAACCACCAGTATTTCCTGCCCTAATATTGGCATGGAAGTATCAAAAGCGAGTGCAGCAGTCGTAAATATTAAAACGAAATATCAAACAACTGCAAATCTTAATTTGAGACAGGGTGCAGGTACAACTTATAAAACACTTTTGACGATTCCAAAAGGAAAAATAATTACAGCTACACAAAGAAATGGTAATTGGTACAAAGTGACTTATAGCTCAAAAACTGGCTGGGTAAGTGGTACTTATTTAAAAGAATATTATAAATACAATGCTCAAAGTACTGCCTATTATTTTACAAATAAAACTACCAAGCTATATCCAACAGCTGATACAAAAAAGGCAGCAGTATACACTGTAGTTGCTAACAATGGATTTAGCAGTACTCAAAACGTAGTTAACAGTGTCGGTAAAACTTGGTTCCGCGTCAGTTATAATGGTAAAACATTATATGTAAATAGTGCAGATGTTACAAAAAGCGTAGTTGCCACGTTTGCTCAAACAAAATATAAGGCAATTAAGAGTACAAGTTTGTATCAAACATATGGTATTTCATCTAAAGTTTTAACAAGTATTCCAAGTGGTACGATCATTTCATCAACTAAGCGAATTGGTAATTGGTATTACGTTACTCTTAATGGAAAAACGGGTTATGTTTACATTAATAATTTTTCAAAGGTCAATGAGATAAAATACGAAACGACAAGTACTGCATATTATTTTACAAAATCGGTTACGAATTTATACGCAACTCCAGATCCTGCAAAACCTGTAGTTGCAACAGTAAATGGAGACAATGGTTTTGCTTCGACTCAAAAAGCAACAGATGTAGCAGGCAAGATATGGTACCGAGTTAATTACAATGGACAAAACCTTTACGTTAAGAGCGAAGATGTAACTGCAAGTAGCTTCACGACATTTACTGCAACGAATTATAAAGCGCTTAACTCAACTTATCTGTTTGAATCATTCGGCGATGCTTCTAAACAAGTTACTCAAATACCAAAGGATACAGTTATTTCAATAAATAAAAAAATTGGCAATTGGTATAGTGTAACTTATAACGGTACGCCTGGATATGTAAAAGTAACTGATTTTGGTAAATATGAGACCCCTTTAGTTGATGATACTAATAAAGTAACAGTGACTGATATAACGGATACGACTTATATTACGACATCGGATTTGAATTTACGCCAAACGTATGATGCTTCATCTTCATTGCTTACGGTTGTACCGGTTAACATCGTTTTAATCGCAACTGATAAAGCGTCAAACAATTGGTACAAGGTTAGCTATAATGGTAAAACAGGATACGTCTCTGGTTCATATATCGAGCAAGTAAAAACAGGAGACCCGATGACATCAAGAGATAGCTATCAATTTATCGATCTGCGTACACCATCGCCTGTCACAGCAGCACAAATCAATAATTATGTTGCTAGTAATGTGAAAAGTGGTGCTAAAAGTATTCTGACTGGACAAGGGCAGCTATTTGTAGATGCTGGAAAAAAATATGGTGTAAATGCACTTTATTTAGCAGCTCATGCTATACATGAAAGTGGTTTTGGTACTTCTCAAATTTCATTAGGAAAAAATAATCTATTTGGTTTTGGTTCATATGATATAACTCCATTCGTGGCATCATATAAATTTATGAGTGTACAAGAAAATGTTGAGTATATTGCACGATCAATTAAATCAACATACTTAAATCCAACTAACTGGAAATATAATGGACCGTATCTTGGTTTTAGTACGAAAGATATGAGTAATAAAAGAATTGATGCGGCAAGTGAAGGGATGAATTTCTATTATGCAACTGATCCAAACTGGGGTAAATTGATTGCACAGCATATGCAAAAAATACTTCCGTTTGATAAAGCATACTATGATAAAGCTCAGCCAAATACTGTGATTCCTGGTAACCCACCTACTCCGGTTGGAAGCGATGTATTCCCAGTTAATATCCAAGCAGTTGCAAAAGGAAACATCGATCTATACAATGCAAAGGGAGATGCGACTAAAGTAAAATCAATTACTGCAGGAACAGCTTTCCTTTTACTTGAAAAAACAAATGATTATTGGGTGAAATTATCGATAGATGGAAACGTTTATTGGACAAGCAGTATCAAGTTTAATACTTATACTCAAACCTTATCTGTTAAAAATTTAGGGAGAATAACAGGTGATGTAAACATTCGCTCATCTGCAACAACAGCCGAAAACAATATAATTGCGGTATTACCCCTTAATAAATACGTAAGTATCGTTACAAATACTGATGGAACTTTAACAATGGATAGCACAAAAAAATGGTATAAAATCCAATTAGAAAACGGTAGCTATGGTTGGGTTTCTTCAAGTTATGTGAAACAAGAATTAAAATAATCAGAAGTGGCTTAGTTTTCTAAGTCACTTTTTTTTACTAGTTTCATTAATTAGCAATTTAAAAGAATAATATGATTGTATGTTACAATGAAAGATAGAAAATTATTTATGAGGATTGGGGAGGAGTTAAATTTTGAAATTAACGATATTAAAAGTCGGTTTATTGACGTCGCTTTCCATAGGTTTACTCGGTGGTAAAGTATCAGCGGCAACGGACTGGTCAGCGAAATGCGGCGATATTAAACAAAAAGTAAATCCATCTAATCAACAAATTAATTGTCTATTAACAAATGCTGCATTAAATAAGAATATTCCGCCTGAGGTTGTAAAATCAATCGCAATGCAAGAGTCTTCTTGGAAACAATTTGACGATAAAGGTGAACCAATTGTTACATTAGATAATGGCATCGGTATTATGCAGGTGACTGACTCTGTTGGTGATCCTGAAAGATTAAAAAGTGACATTGTTTATAATATTGAAACTGGTGTTAATATTTTAGATCAGAAGTACGGGTTATCGGCACTTCCTAAGATAAAGGATGCCGGAAGAGGAATAATTGAAAATTGGTATTTTCCTGTTATGGCCTATAACGGTACGATGCCTGTAAATAGCCCTATTAAACGGAATGATGGCTCAAGAAATCTGGATACTTATCAAGATGAAGTATTTAAAACTATCGAAGAACAAAGCTTTTTAAGTAGTACAAAGCTTGCTCAATTTCCATTTGCATATGATGATTTTACTTATGATTCTAATTCAAGTGTGAGTATTAAGTTTAATAAATTAGTATATGTAATAACAAATGGATTGCATGAGTCTCCGTATTTCTTGAAAAAAGGTGACATCGTCAAAGTAACGACAGAAGGTGCAAGATTAAGGACTCAACCAAATACTTCATCGTCTAGTACGGCTCAATCTTTAAATAAAGAGTTTGTTATAAATGGAGATTTTCAATACACGGAACCTAATAGCAGTTCAAATCATTTTGTATGGTTCCCGGTTAAATCAACCGATGGAAAAACAACAGGCTATATTTCTTCTGCATATATTGCTAAAAAGAATATAGCTCCAATTGTCATTGGTGTGAAAAATAATATTGCTTACAATAAAGATGTAAAAATTACATTTAATGAAGGAACAGCAACATTAAATAGCGCTGGATTTAAGAATGGTCAAACAGTTAGTAAGGAAGGCAAATATACTTTAGTAGTGAAGGATGAAGTAAGTAATACAACAATGATCAACTTTACAATTGATAAAACAAAACCTTCAACACCTTCAATGAATACGATCACTGATCATTCAACTACTATAACTGGGACTGCAGAAGCTGGTTCTACAGTTAAACTATATATTAGTGGCAAGTATCAAAAAAGCACAACAGCTGCTTCGAATAAAAGCTACAAATTTACAATATCAAAGCAAAAAAGTGGAGCTACAGTTATTGTGACTGCTACTGATAAGGCTGGAAATGTAAGTGCGAATAAGTCGTTAAAAGTGTTAGATAAAACAGCTCCAGCTGTGCCGACGGTTAATAAAGTAACAACTAAATCAAGAACTGTGACTGGTAGTGCGGAGAAATATGCAACAGTAAAGATTTACAGAGGTAGTACTTTAATCGGTCAAGCTACAGTTAATTCTAGTGGTAGATTTTCCGTGTCTATAAAAGCGCAAAGTGCGAATACTAGTTTAAAAGTTTATGCTGTTGATAAGTCGGGAAATAAGAGTGTGCGTACAATTAAAGTTATAAAATGATCATAATAACGAGGATGTTCCAAAGTAATTTTTTGGGAGCATCCTTTTTTTACTGATAATTTATAATTGCCCTACTTATCAACATATAGAAGTTTTAAAATGTTGAAAATTTATTCTAATATGTGGATAACTTGTGAGTAAAATTCAATCTTATCGACAAGAAGATTTTTCATTTTAGAAGAATTTTGTCGTATCCTCATATTTCTTTGTATTAGTTGTTAATTTATAAACAATTGATATGTGGATAAGTATAGAAGGTTATCCACAAATTGTTAATAAGTTTTTGAAAATGTGGGTAATTTTCGAAATTTAAAATATTTTGTACATTAATAGGGGATAAATTTGCAACTGGAAGAAAAATTCGACATAGTTTCGCCTTTAGGGCTTTTGCGTATTTTCTGAAGAAAATTAAACGGCCTTTCCTCAATTGAGAAAAGGCCGTAGTTTAATTTCTTCGATTTTTTTCGTTCAAGTAGTACTTTGGACTTGTCTTATATTATTTAACGAGCACCTTCACCAGTTAAGACAACTTTTATTGTTTTAAACATTATTCGAATGTCTAATACAATTGACTGATGTTCAATATAATGTAAATCCAAAACTAATTTTTCTTTAGGTGATAATTCATATCCACCATTCACTTGTGCCCAACCAGTTAATCCAGGTTTCACGGTTAATCGATTAGTAAAGCCTGGTACTTCATGATTAAATTTTACTAAAAAAAATGCTCTTTCTGGTCTCGGTCCAACGAGGCTCATATCACCACGTAGTACATTGACGAACTGTGGCAATTCATCGATACGAGTTTTTCGCAGGAAGTGACCAAGCTTTGTAATTCGAGGATCATCTGTACTAGCCCATTGTGGTCCATTTACCTCTGCATCCATACGCATTGTTCTTAACTTGTATATATTAAAAATTTTACCGTTTAATCCAACTCGTTCCTGTATAAAAAGAGCTGGTCCAGGAGAATCAATTTTAATTAATGCAATAAAGAACAAAACAAATGGTAAAGAAATGACAAATGCGAACAACGCAAAGACTATGTCCATCGTTCTTTTTATAAATGAATAAAAAATACTTTTCTTTTTTAATGACTCAAATTGTTGAATAGAATATCGGCTTTCAACCTTTTGTTGAGTATTCTGTAAGGCCATTTAAACACCCCAGTTTATAATTTAGGCCCATTCTTGCAAGTGCATTGCAACATGTCCTAATGTATAACGTTTACGTTTTATAACATCATAACAATTATAAATGTTCATAGAAAAAAATCAAATTAATTTTATGTTACAAGCTTATTACTGTACATAAAAAGGGTACCTTACACTTATAGTGTGTACAAGAATGATTTATTAATCGGAATTACATTAATTAGTAAATAATCAACTCCAGGTCGACTTTTTAGGTATTATTATTTTAGCATAAAGTCAGTAGAAAAATACCTCGTTTTGAAAAGCACTTTTTCAAAATAATTTTAAGATTAATTTAGTGTGTTTGTACTTTATATAATTTATGTACTTCTCCAATTGCAAAACTTTCTCCTTCCTGATTAACATCAACTCCCTTACCATATTTGTTTAAGCTTTTCGTACTTTATAGAGACATTTGTTTTGCAGCAGATCTTTTCTAATGATAGCTAAATTGGATTATTGGGTTTTAGTAAATATTCTAAGTGGAGTGACGCTTCTTAATGGAAGGGATGCGAAAATTTTTTAAACTTACCGCTCACCTTCAAGTACATTTTTAATTACCGGCATTATTAAGCTTATTACTGCTTAGTAAAGATGATTCTTATATTTTTCTCATCAATTAGTATTAACTTCTTCTTTAGAAAAAACAGTAGTGTATTTAAACAAAAAAGCTAAATGACTCAAATATGGAGTAAAGTAAATTTAAAAAAACAGTTGGTGTTTGGACTGCTCATACGGTGAAGTGGAATTTTTTATTTAATTGTTTTTTATTATGTTCTTTTATCTGGAAATTTCTTGATGCAATCGTTTGTTTAAATCAAGGATTTTTATAGAGGGTTTGTACTTGCTACTTGGATGTGTAGTAAATATCAAAATTAAGTTAATTTTGAATTGAATCATTACATTAAATTAGTTAGCTCGTGTAAAAACGATCTTTTTAAATTAATGAAAATTTAAAAAGATTAGCAGAGCTTTCTTCAATTTCTTTTGGACTATTCTTAATATCCATCATAGGTGTAAATATATCCTATTATTAATGTTACTGCATCTAAACTTGTCAGTAAATACTTACTTTTGAAGAATATTAGTGTTTTTTAAGGATTGGAATGAATAATTGTAGTAATATATGGAAGTGAGTCGAAATTTTATTAGTTTAGTCGAAAGGTTAGGTGTTAAATGCTAGCGAGTTATTTCACTGTTCGTGGCTATGGCAGTCATGAGATTGAGATCGAAAAATCGAAATTTATTTGTTATATAAAAGAAGCAAAAACTGAAGGCGATGCGCAACAATTCATTTCTGAAATTAAAAAAAAGCATTTTGATGCTTCTCATAATTGCTCTGCTTATTTAATCGGTGAAAATGATGAAATCCAAAAGGCTAATGATGACGGTGAACCGAGTGGTACTGCTGGAGTACCAATGCTAGAGGTTTTAAAAAAGCGAGGATTAAAAGATACGGTTGTTGTAGTTACAAGATACTTTGGTGGAAAAAAACTTGGTGCAGGTGGGCTAATTCGCGCTTATGGACAAGCAGTTAGTGAAGGTTTAAATGCTGTTGGTATTGTTGAACGTTCTTTAGTTAAAGTAATGAATATAAAAATTAATTACAAATTATTAGGTAAAGTTGAGTTCGAATTACGTAATTCGCATTATCATTTAGAAAATGTTATCCATTTAGATGAAGTAAGTTTTGAACTTTGGATAAAAGTTAATGAAGTTGACAGTTTCAAAAGCTGGATAATTGAGTTAACAAATGGAAGTTGCCAGATAAATGAAAGTATTGTTAAATACATGTAGTAGTCAAGCTGTTTGAAATTGTAAAATTTTTGACTAATTTTATATAGAAAAATCATACTAACTTTAAAGGAGGTCTCTTCGAACATATGAATCAGAAACAGAATCAGGATCATTCTCGAAAAATGGCCAAGAAAAGAAAAAAGAAAAGGAGAAGTGTTATTGGTAGAGTATTATTACTAGTGATAATAATTGCCTTAATTTTTGTAGGATATAAAGGTGTTAGAACATATCTTGAATTAAATAAAGCAACAAAAGGTGAGGATATTTCGTCAAATCTAAGAAATGAAAAAGTTGCAATTTCGAAAGATCCAATTTCTATTCTCTTCTTAGGGATTGAAAACTATGCGACTGGTGGTAAAGGCGGACGAACTGACTCGATGATTTTGGCTACCTTTAATCCGAAAAAAGAAACAATAAAAACAATGAGTATTCCTCGTGATACATATGTAGATATTCCAGGTCACGCAGAAAAAACTAAAATAAATCACGCATACGCATATGGTGGTTTACAATTAACAGTTGATACTGTTGAAAATTTCTTAAATGTACCTATTGATTACTACGTTACAGTGGATTTTAATGGCTTTAAAAATATTGTTGATGCAGTTGGTGGAATTGATGTTGATGTACCATTTGACTTCTGGGAAAATACTGATACTCACCCAAGGAAAAAGGTTTACTTTACAAAAGGTATGATGCATTTAAATGGCCAACAGGCATTAGCGTATGCGCGTATGCGTAAACGTGATCCAAGAGGTGATTTTGGACGTGAAGAAAGACAGCAACAAGTAATTAAGTCGATATTAGCTGAGATTAAATCACCGGAAACAATTATGAAGATGGATGAATATGCGAAGGTATTTAGTAAAAACGTTAGCACGAATATGAAATTGAGTGGCGGTATTTCGCTTGCGAAGCATTTACCAAACATCTCTCCAACTGATTTAGAAACATTAAAATTAGAAGGTCATGATGCTACAATCAACAAGATTTACTACTATGTTCCTGAAGAACAAAGTGTACAAGATATTTCTAGCAAGTTCCGTGTGCACCTAGGTTTAGATAAACCACCTGCAAAGGGTACGTCTAATCCGGATCAAGGATCTGGAAATGAGAATAGTACCAGTCAATAAATAGTCAAAAAGCTGATTCTTTTAGAGGAATCAGCTTTTTTTTTGGGTCTAACGTAATATGCTTGTAATACTTGTTAACATTGTGTTAATGATGTCATATAACGGTATGTATTTTTTAAAATTTATAATAAAATAACAATAAATGCCGGTGTTATTAGTATAGAATCGGAAAATATAAAAATTTTTGCTTATTTTAAATTTTTGTACAATTATAATCCTAATTACATTATAATATTAAATATACATAAAATAATTAGTCATATAGTAATAGGCTAATGGAGGAAAAGGTGAATGACAGCTAGGAAAATGGACAATCAGACACTAGACGAAATAATGGATAATATGCTCTCTTCTGTTATAGATAGTAAGTCCCACGTGTTCGGAATTGTTGAAGATACTCGCTCTGAATATGAGAATTTAAGAGTAGAGCTTGAAGAAGTAAAAGTTCAAGTAGTGGAGAAGATTGAAAATACAGCTAGATTAGATTTATTAGCGAGAACGGCAAAACAAAGGTTAACGGAAGTAGATCAAAACTACATGAAGTATACTAATTCCGAAATAAAGGCTGCATATGATATAGCCCAAAATATACAGGAAGATTTTCTTCTTTCATTAAAAGAAGAAAAAGTTCTAATCCATAAAAGAAAAGAAATAGAATGTAAACTTCAGACTTTGCTTGAAAAACTGCAAAGAGCCGAATTAATCATTTCCCGTATTTCAATTGTTTTAAACTATCTTAATACAGACTTTGAGCAAGTTAGTCATTTACTTGAGGATACAAAACAGAGGCAACAATTCGGATTGCAAGTATTGCATGCTAAGGAAGAAGAACGTTTAAAATTATCCCGCGAAATTCATGATGGGCCTGCTCAAACGTTAGCGAGTATATTAATGCGTTCAGATTTTTTAATTAAAACTTATCGTCAAAGACCGCAAGAAGATGCCAGGAAAGAACTTAGTGATATGAAGGAACAGGTCCGCAATGCACTAGGGGAAGTAAGAAGGATTATTTATGATTTACGTCCAATGGCATTAGAAGATTTAGGTCTAGTTTCAGCACTAAATAAATATTTTAAGTCGCTTGAGTCTCATACCCATATTGAAATAAAATTTGAGAATTATGGGTACGAGAATAGAAGTTTAAATTCAAAAATAGAAGTTGCTATTTTTAGATTGATTCAAGAGGCAGTTCAAAATGCTTGTAAGCATGCCAATCCTTCAACGATTTTTGTCAAAATAGAATTTTTTAGAAATAAAATTAATCTCTTGATTAAGGATGACGGAGTAGGATTTCCTGTTGAATTAAGGCAAAGTGAAAATTCATTTGGATTAACAGGTATGAAAGAGCGTGTTGAATTGTTAAATGGTCATTTCAAAATCGAATCAATCATAAATGTTGGTACAACTATTCAAATAGATTTAGAAATAAAAACTGAGAATGAAGTAGAATTGGAAATATAAAAACAAACGTCTGAAAATTTTAAAAAATAAAATTTTGTTTCATGTTTTTGGATAATTACGTCGAAATTATCAATAAATTATGCTAAAATATACTATAATTTAGAAAAAAATACCAATTTCTACAAATTTCGATAGATAGGCAAACTAGAATAATGGCAGAGGAGTAATGGAATGAAAACTAGAATTGCAATTGTAGATGATCATAAACTGTTTCGAGAAGGAATTAAGAGAATCCTAGATTTTGAAGAAAGTTTTGATGTTGTTGCTGAAGGTTCAGACGGTACAGAAGTTGTGGGTATCATGGATCAACATCAAGTAGATGTATTAATTGTCGATATCAACATGCCAAATATGAACGGAGTAACGGCTACAAAGGCACTGCTAGAAAAATATCCTGATGCTAAAGTTATCATTTTGTCTATTCACGATGATGAATCATATGTAACTCATGTTCTAAAAGTAGGAGCAAGAGGCTATTTATTAAAAGAAATGGACTCAGATACTTTGATTGAAGCAATTAAGGTAGTCACAAAAGGCGGATGCTATTTACATCCCAAGATTACTCATAATCTAGTAGAAGAATTTAGACGATTATCATTAAAAGAACAATTATTTAAATCTCGCGAAGTAGAAGTGCGTCGTCCGCTACATTTACTGACAAGAAGAGAATGTGAAGTACTCCAAATGTTAGCAGACGGCAAAAGTAACCGTGCAATTGGTGAAGCGCTTTTCATTAGTGAAAAAACTGTAAAAAATCATGTAAGTAATATTTTACAAAAACTAGAAGTAAATGACCGTACTCATGCTGTTGTAACGGCTATACGTAATGCTTGGGTAGAAGTGAAATAATCTGAAAAAATAGAGTATCAATATGATACTCTATTTTTATTTTTTTGGTAGAATGAGAGGCGCACTAAGACCACATCTTTCAGTTAGAAATCGTTTGGTAAGAAGCCTTAATTACTCGGTTATGCTTTTCAACTCATAGGCTTTTAAGTATAATAGTTCTTTCTAACTCTAAAGGAATTGTCGAATTGCCTCAGAGTATAGAGAACAAAAGTCAATGATTTTACTAAGCTTGTTGTGTAAAATTAAATTATTAAATACATAGTTAAACGACTATTTGTAAGAAAGGATATGACAATGAGAACTGCAATTGTAACAGACAGTACATCCTATATCGCTCAGGAATTAAGGGATTCTTTAGATATACATATGCTGCCACTTAATGTAATTTTCGGAGATGCATCCTATCAAGAGGAAATTGAAATAACAGCTGAACAATTTTTTATTAAGGTCCGAGAACAAAAGGACCTACCAAAAACATCACAGCCTGCTTATGGCACGATTATTGATAAATTTGAACAGTTAGCAAAGGAATATGAGGCAGTAGTTGCGATCACATTATCATCTGGAATAAGTGGAACATATCAAAGTATGGTTACAGCCGGATCAATGTTTGATAACTTAGAGGTAGTAGCATATGATTCAGAAATTAGCTGTATGGTCCAAGGATATTATGTCATTGAAGCTGCGAAAATGGCCAAAGATGGTGCAAGTCCTTCTGAAATCGTCGCTCGTTTAGATGAAATAAAAAAATCAGCAAATGCCTACTTCATGGTGTATGATCTAGATCACCTACAACGCGGTGGGAGACTATCAAGTGCACAAGCGTTTGTAGGAAGTTTACTACAAGTAAAACCAATCCTAACATTTGTAGACAAAAAGATCGTAGCTTTTGAAAAAATAAGAACTGAAAAAAAAGCAATGAAGCGAATTACAGACTTATTCGGTGAAGTTGCATCAAAAGGTGAAAAAATGAAGGCAGTTGTTATTCATTCCAACCGTGAAGAAGATGCCAAAAAATTAGCCCAACAACTCGGAGAAGCATATCCGAATGCTGAAATGGAAATTTCATATTTTGGCCCAGTCATAGGAACGCATCTCGGTGATGGTGCTTTAGGATTGGGTTGGTATATTGTTTGAGTAGAAGCTCCTTTGATTAGGGGCCTTTTTTATTGGTGAGAGTATGGAAGAAAGTGTTTATAAAGACACAAATTATCTGATTTTCTGACATAAAGTTTTAAAGTGTTATATGCGCGATGAAGGAACTTTGTCGTTACAATTATCTTAAGTCGTCACTTGCTACTTCGATTAATTCAGTGAAGTAATTAATTGATGAATATAATGATGAAAAGTATATAAGATGCCTATAAACATGGGGATCTTTTTGTTTTTCCTCCAAAAAATCATTTAAAGAAAGTAGGTAAAAAATGGACGAATTCTTAGGTAGAAAACGCCAACTCAGCCCCACATTTAACCCTCAAGATCTCCCTCCAACAAGTCAAATCATTCAAGCAGTTCAAAAAGTCAAAACTCGTTATCAATGTTTTCGTTGTGGTAATCAAGACCAACATTTTTTTGCTACTCATTTTTGTTATAAATGTTCTTCGCAATGTACGTATTGTCGAAAGTGTATCATTATGGGGAAAATGTCAACTTGTACAAAGCTTATTTTAAATGAAGCTGATATGAAATTAGATCGTTCAATAGCTGGACTTGAGTGGACTGGAAAGCTTTCGCCTCAACAAGAGAAAGCTTCTCTGAAGGTTGTTGAAACTGTAAATGAAAATCAAAGTCTGCTTCTCTGGGCAGTATGTGGTGCAGGAAAAACTGAAATGTTATTTGACGGAATTGATGCTGCACTACAGCAAGGTAAATTCGTTTGTATTACGACTCCAAGAGTAGATGTTGTTTTAGAATTAGCTACTCGTTTTCGGCAAGCATTCCCTACTATTTCAATTGCAATACTTTATGGTGATAGTGAAGAAGTATGGGATGGAAATAGAATAACAATTTGTACAGTTCATCAGTTGGTTAAATTTAGGCATGCTTTCCATCTTCTAATTATTGATGAAGTCGATGCTTTTCCTTATAATATTGAAACGCATTTGCACTGGGTTGCAAGTGAAGCAAGAACAATAATAGGTTCAACGATACAATTGACTGCCACTCCGTCTACAACTCAACAACAGTTAGCGCTAAAAAATAGAATTAATAACGTTATGGTCCCCGCTAGATACCATAGACAACCTCTGCCTGTGCCAGACTTCGAATGGATTGGTAATTGGCGTAAAGTAATCCACAAATCAAAAAAACTCCCAAAACCACTAGAGAAATGGCTAAAAAAAATTCTACAAGAAGACTGTCCAATCTTTCTATTTATCCCGACGATTAGTGAATGTATTTATATAGAAGAAGCTGTTAAAAAGATATCTAATAAAACTGCATCAGTCCATAGTAAAGACCAATCTAGATATGAAAAAGTTCGTGCATTCCGAAATGGCGAAATTCAAATCTTGATAACAACGACTATTTTAGAGCGAGGTGTCACGATATCAAATAGTCAAATTGCAGTACTAGGTGCTGATGAAGTGGTTTTTTCTGAAAGTGCACTCGTTCAAATTGCAGGTAGAGCGGGAAGACATATTGATTATGCTACCGGAGAGGTACTTTTTTTTCATAATGGCATTAGTGAGGAAATGGTTAGAGCTAAAAAGCAAATCCTTCTAATGAATGAATTAGGACTGAAGAGAGGATGGCTAGATAAAAAATGATCTGTATATATTGCGGAGGTCGGTTTATTGAGAATTTTACATTGCACAAACTTTTTTTTGAAAAAAAGGATATCGTATGTTTGCAATGTAAAGGGCTGTTTATAAAAATTATTGATCCAGTTTGTGAAATTTGTTGTGGCCATGTATTAGAGAATCAAAAGCTTTGTAAAAATTGTTTAGAATATAAGGAGCAAAATCCGAATCATCCTCTGATTATAAATAAATCAATATTTCATTATACAAATGAAATAAAAGAGTGGTTAACTTATTTTAAGTTTTGTGGTGATGTAAAATTAGCATCATTATTTGCTGAAGATTTGAAAGAAAACTATGAAAATTCTTTTGGAAATTATAAAATAGTGCCTGTCCCGTTAAGTAATGAGAGATTAAACGAAAGAGGTTTTAATCAAGTAGAAGAGCTTGCGCGTTATGCCGGGTTAAGTTTAACCAAATGTTTAAAACGAATTCATACAGAAAGGCAAAGTAAGTTAAACCGAAATGAAAGGCTAAACCGAGATCAAATATTTTCATTTTGTGGAGAGATGAAGATCGATAATGAATCAGTAATAATACTTGATGATGTATATACAACAGGAAAAACCGTGCGAGATGCTGCAACAATTTTGTTAGAAAATGGTGCTGCTGAGGTATATTCGCTAACATTAATTCGTGCATAAGTGTTAGTGTATTGTCATGTGTAAAAGGAATTAATTTTACTACTAATTTTGCCGATATAAATTATGTGCACTGAATATAATAGAAAGAAAAAACTAGAAATAGAGCAAAATGCCTATTGTAGAGGTAATAAGCGATTAACGATGAGGTGAGAGAAATGAAGGGTAATCCATCTGATGAAGATCGATTTAATTTAGATCAAAACAACATAGAAAAGATCGCAGAGGATAAACAAGAGAATAGAGAAGAAAGAATAGAAATCTCCCCTCAGGCTATGGAAAATCAAAATGCCGATGAGATAATCACGAAACGCAATGATCGTATAGAGCAATTAAAAAAGCAAATCGAAGAAGGAACCTACAAAGTACAAGCTATGGATGTTGCTGAAAAAATGCTTAAGTACTTTCATAAAAAATAAGATCTAAAGTCGGTGTTAAGTGGTGAGGAGTTCAGTATTAATTTCTATTAAAGAACTATAGATTACATAAAAGATAATTGGGCTTGGCAGAGAACTGCCAGGTCTTTTTTTGTGCTAAGTCAATTTCGCCAAAATATAATAATTTAGACTAAGTAAATCGAATTTCAATAGTGGAATTATGTTTTTATAGGGACTTAATTTTTTGTAGTATTTTAATTTGAATTAGAGGAAAGTTAATATTAATTATTTTGATAAAAACTTAATAAATTCTTGGAAAGATTTTCATAATATATCACACAATTTTTTCTAATAATGTGATAAACTCAAATGGTTTAGTTTTTAACTTTTTTTGTAGAGGTGTACATATGTTATCGATATTAAAACGATACTTGATTGGTAAACCACTTAAGTCGACAGAATTAAGTGAACAAAGGTTATCGAATACGAAGGCATTAGCAATCCTTTCATCAGATGCACTATCTTCAGTAGCATACGGTCCTGAACAAATTTTGATCGTATTAACTACTGTAGGGGCAGTAGCATATTGGTATTCGGTTCCGATTGGTATAGGTGTTTTGGTTTTATTATTAGCATTAATATTATCTTATCGCCAAATTATTTTTAGTTATCCACATGGTGGTGGCGCTTATGTCGTTTCTAAGCAAAATCTCGGCGTCGTTCCAGGTTTAGTTGCAGGTGGTTCCTTACTTGTTGACTATATTTTGACAGTAGCAGTTAGTGTTTCAGCGGGAACGGACGCGATTACATCCGCCTTTCCGATTTTGCATTCTCACACAGTTTTTATTGCTGTTATTTTGGTTATGTGTATTACGATTTTAAACTTACGTGGATTAACTGAATCTGCTTCAATTTTGGCATATCCAGTTTATTTATTTGTTGTAGCACTTGTTATTATCATTATCGTAGGTTTGTATAACGTCTTTACAGGTCATGCACCACAAACGGATCATGCGGCTATCGGTACGGTTGTTCCGGGAATCTCGCTCTTTATTCTTTTAAAAGCATTTTCATCTGGTTGCTCAGCTTTAACTGGTGTAGAAGCAATTTCGAACGCAATTCCTAACTTTAAGGTTCCTTCTGATAAAAACGCAGCAAAAACATTATTAATGATGGGGTCAATTTTAGCTGTACTTTTTTCAGGAATCATGTTTTTAGCATACTGGTATGGAATTGTACCAAATGCTGAAGAAACTGTAATGTCTCAATTAGGGTCCGATATTTTCGGAAGAAATATAATCTATTTCTTTGTACAAGGTACAACTGCTTTAATTCTTGTTTTAGCAGCAAATACTGGATTCTCGGCTTTCCCATTACTTGCATATAACTTAGCAAGTGATAAATTTATGCCAAGAATGTATCTACTTCGAGGAGATCGTTTAGGTTATTCAAATGGTATTATTACACTTGGCGTTGCTTCAATATTATTAATTATTGCGTTCCAAGGTAAAACAGAAGCGTTAATTCCACTATATGCTGTTGGTGTATTCGTACCGTTTACACTATCTCAAACGGGTATGGTTGTTAAATGGATTAAGCAAAAGCCACCGGGTTGGTTCCCAAAATTAATCGCAAACTTTGTAGGGGCATTTATTTCTGCAACAGTTTCAATTATTTTCTTAACTACAAAGCTAAACCAAGTTTGGTCAATCTTTATTTTCTTACCTTTGATTGTTATTCTTTTCTTGAGAATACGTAAGCATTATGAAGCAGTAGGTGACCAATTAAGATTAAATAATGATATTCCTGAAAAAATAAGTGGAAATATCATGGTCGTTCCTGTTGCAGGAATTACAAAAGTAGTTGAACGGACAATGCAATACGCTCAAGGTATTGCCGATGAAGTCTATGCTGTTTATATCTCTTTTGATAAGGAAAGTGAAGATCAAATGAGAGAAAAGTGGAAAGCATGGAATCCGAATGTAAACCTAATTGTCGTCCATTCGGAGTATCGAGAAATTACTAGACCACTTCTAAAAGTAATTGATGAAATGGAAGCTAAAGCTCATGAGCAAGGCTTTGAAATTACAGTCTTAATTCCACAGTTTATTACGAAGAAAAACTGGCATAATATTCTACACAACCAATCAAGTTTATTATTACGTGCGTATTTACTTCATAAACGAAGCGTTATAGTAACTACTGTACCTTTCAGATTTAAAGTGTAGTAAAGTCTAAAGGAACCAGTGGTTTTAATAGAAAAATTAATTTAATAATATTTTTGGAAAAAATAGGTAAATTATAGCAGGACAAGTTAAAAGGTTCGCGAATAAGATAAATGAAGAAATAATTAGAATTTTTCGTTATTTGTCGAATTCGTGAAAAAAAAGGCGATAAGCTACTTTTGACTTGTCCTGGTTTTATGATGTATAGTTGAATTGTGGAGAAGATTCACAAGTTTTCGACTGAAGGGAATGGATTTGAATGCAAGGTAAAGTAAAATGGTTTAATGCAGAAAAAGGTTTTGGATTTATCGAGCGCGAAGATGGAGACGATGTATTCGTACATTTCTCAGCAATTAACGCAGACGGCTACAAATCTTTAGAAGAAGGCCAAGCAGTTAGCTTCGAAATCGTTGAAGGTAACCGTGGACCTCAAGCTGCTAACGTTACTAAAATTTAATTTTTCCGTTAATAAGTAAGTATTTGCTTATATAGATTCGGACCACGAGGGCTTACTCATTTGAGTAAGCCTTTGTTTGTTTTTCCGTGAAAATGTAGTATGTATCTTTAGAGTGAGATAAAAATATAATCTGATATAAATGTATAAACGTTCATTAAAATGACACAGAGATTTCGAATATTGGACAAAATTAGCAAGCAGGATTTTCGAATTGAGGTGTAGAATATAAGTATGACAGCTTTCACTTTTGGAGCTTGATGAAGGAGGAAACCCATATGATGCTAAACATCCGAGGCGAAAATATTGAAATTACTCCAGCAATTCGTGACTATGTAGATAAAAAGTTATCACGATTTGATCGTTATTTTGACGAAGAGTTAACAGCTAGAGTTAATGCTAAGGTATTCCACGACAAGCAAAGAATTGAAGTAACTATTCCTGGAACGTATATGTTATTACGTGCAGAAGAAGAACATGCAGATTTATATGCAGCTGTTGATTTAGTGATTGATAAACTAGATCGTCAAATTAGAAAACACAAAACGAAAGTTAATCGTAAACTACGAGAAAAAGGTTCATTAAAATTTATGTTTGCACCATCTACTACTGAAGCAGCTGTTGCAGTAGAAGAGCATGAAAATGATATTGAGTTAGTACGAACAAAGCAATTTGATTTAAAACCTATGGATGCAGAAGAAGCCGTATTGCAAATGAATATGCTAGGCCATAACTTCTTTGTATTCTTAAATGGCGATACAAATAAAACCAACATCGTTTATGCTAGAAAAGATGGACGTTATGGTTTAATTGAAGCTAAATAATATAACAACAAAATAATAATAAAAGGACTAAGCTGATGATTAAGCTTAGTCCTTTTTTGCTTATTTGTTAATATTTTCGAAAATATTAAATAATTCTAACAGAACATTCTCGACATAAGGTTGTCACTTAACTTCATTTAATGATAAAATTAGAAATAGTATCTACTTACTTAATGACATTTTAGTTTATGACTTTAAAATAGAGGAGCGTTACGAATGCTTGGAATGATAAAAAAGGTTTTTGACCTTAATCAACGACAATTAAATAAAATGCAAAAACAGGTTGATCAAGTTATATCTTTACAAGATCAGTATGCTAAATTAACTGATGATGAACTTAGAGGTAAAACATTTGAGTTTAAAGAGCGTATCCAAAAAGGTGAAACACTTGATGATATTTTAGCTGATGCGTTTGCTGTAGTTCGTGAAGGTGCTACTCGTGTACTAGGTATGACTCCATATCCTGTGCAGTTATTAGGTGGAATCTCATTACATGAAGGTAATATTTCAGAAATGAAAACTGGGGAAGGTAAAACATTAACATCTGCTTTACCAGTTTACTTAAATGCATTGAGTGGAGAAGGTGTTCATGTTGTTACAGTCAACGAATACTTAGCTACTCGTGATGCTCGAGAAATGGGTCAATTATATGAATTCTTAGGACTGACAGTTGGTCTTAATTTAAATAGCATGGAACCTGATGAGAAGCGTGAAGCATATGCATGTGATATAACGTATAATACAAATAATGAATTAGGCTTCGATTACCTACGTGATAACATGGTTGTTTACGCAGAACAACGCGTACAACGACCGTTAAACTATGCAATTATTGATGAGGTTGACTCAATTTTAATTGACGAAGCACGTACGCCATTAATCATTTCTGGACAGGCGAAACAATCTGCCCAAGCGTATATTGCGGCAAATGCATTTGTTGGAATGCTTAAGCTAGACAATGATTACACGTATGATGTAAAAACAAAATCAGTTCTATTAACTGAAGATGGTATTTCACGCGCAGAGAAAGCTTTCGGCGTTGAAAACCTATTTGATTTAAAAAATGTTAATCTAAACCATCATATCACTCAGGCATTGCGTGCTCATGTTACAATGACGCATGATGTTGATTATGTAGTTCAAGATGGGGAAATTGTGATCGTTGACCAATTTACAGGTCGTTTAATGAAAGGTCGCCGTTACAGTGAAGGTCTTCACCAAGCGATCGAGGCTAAAGAAGGATTAAAAGTCCAAAACGAAAGTATGACGCTTGCGACAATTACTTTCCAAAACTACTTCCGTATGTATAAAAAGCTTTCTGGTATGACAGGTACAGCTAAAACTGAGGAAGAAGAGTTCCGTAATATTTACAATATGAATGTTCTTGTTATTCCTACGAATCGTCCAATCGCTCGTATGGATAAACCGGATCTTGTATTTAAATCAATGAATGGTAAATTTAACGCTGTTGTTGATGAAATCGTAGAGCGCCACAAAGCGGGCCAACCAGTTCTTGTTGGTACAGTTGCGATCGAAACTTCAGAGTTAATTGCTCAATTATTAAAACGTAAAGGTGTTAAGCATGAAGTATTAAATGCTAAAAACCATGAACGTGAAGCTGATATTATCGCTTTAGCTGGACATCAAGGAGCAGTTACGATTGCAACAAACATGGCTGGTCGTGGTACAGATATTAAATTAGGTGAAGGCGTACGTGAACTTGGCGGATTAGCCGTTATTGGTACAGAGCGACATGAGAGTCGTCGTATTGATAATCAGTTACGTGGTCGTTCTGGTCGTCAAGGTGACCCAGGGGTGACAACTTTCTACCTATCAATGGAAGATGAGTTAATGCGTCGATTCGGCTCAGATAATTTATCGGTAATGATGGACCGTCTAGGCTTAGATGATACTCAACCGATTGAAAGTAAAATGGTTTCTCGTGCAGTTGAATCTGCACAAAAACGAGTAGAGGGTAATAACTTTGATGCTCGTAAACAATTACTTCAATACGATGATGTTTTACGTCAACAACGTGAAGTTATTTATGCTCAGCGTTCTGAAGTTATTGATTCAACTGATTTACAACCAATTGTTAAGAGTATGATTGAAGGAACTATTAATAGAGTAGTTCAAGCTCATACACCAAACGAACAACTTCAAGAAGAGTGGAATGTAGAAGGGATCGTTGATTTCTTAGAAGCTAACTTGTTAAATGAAGATGAAGTTGCAGTTGAACAATTACGAGTAATTGAGCCAGATGAAATGGTTGAGTTAATTCAAAAAGTAGTATTTGAACGATACGAAGAAAAACAAGCAGTCCTACCAGAAGAACAAATGCGTGAGTTCGAAAAGGTTGTACTATTACGTACAGTTGATGGTAAGTGGATGGCTCATATCGATGCAATGGATCAACTTCGTGAAGGTATCCATTTACGTGCATACGCACAAATCGATCCATTACGTGAATATCAAATGGAAGGTTTTGCAATGTTTGAAGAGATGATTGCTTCTATTGAAGAAGAAGTATCTCGCATCATTATGAAAGCTGAAATTGAAGCCGATGTAGAGCGTGAAGCTGTACAAGGTGAAGCGATTCATGTAAGTAATGACGGTGAAGGTGAAGTTAAGAAAAAACCAATCGTAAAAGGCGAAGAAATTGGTCGTAATGAAGATTGTCCTTGTGGATCAGGTAAGAAGTATAAAAACTGCCACGGTAAAGGAATCTAATAAAATAGAAACTATATGAAAAGGGGCAAGGGCAAGTACTGTTAAGGATGAGTTATAACTTTCATTAGTTAGACTCACTTTACTACTTGTCTTTACCTGCTTTTTATTGTTCGTAAAATTTAATCGAGGTGTTATGTAATGGAATTAGTAGAAGTAAAGCAAGAATTAGAAAAGATGGCGAAACGCCTTCAAGCATTTAGGGGGTCTCTTTGACGTCGAAACAAAACAAGCAAGATTAGAAGAGCTTGAAGCGTTTATGTCAGAACCGGATTTTTGGGATGATCAAAAAGCTGCGCAAGTAGTAATTAGCGAAGTAAGTGGTTTGAAAGAAGTAATCAATGAATTTAATGACTTAGATGAAGGTTATGAGAACCTAGAAATAACTTATGAGTTAGTTAAAGAAGAAGACGATAAAGAACTATTTGAAGAATTAGTTTCTGAAGTAAAAGTATTAACAGTTAAGTTAAATGACTTTGAGCTTCAGTTACTTTTAAGTGAACCATATGATAAGAATAATGCAATTTTAGAATTACACCCAGGAGCGGGTGGAACTGAGTCACAAGACTGGGGTTCTATGTTGTTACGTATGTATACAAGATGGGCTGAAAAACGTGGATTTAAAGTAGAAACATTAGACTACTTACCTGGTGACGAAGCAGGAATTAAAAGTGTAACTTTAGCAATTAAAGGACACAATGCATATGGGTATTTAAAAGCGGAAAAAGGTGTACATCGTTTAGTACGTATATCTCCATTTGACTCTTCAGGTCGCAGACATACTTCATTCGTTTCTTGTGAAATTATGCCAGAATTTAATGAAGAGATTGAAATTGAAGTTCGTACGGAAGATTTAAAAATTGATACGTACCGTGCAAGTGGAGCAGGTGGTCAGCATATTAATACGACTGACTCAGCAGTTCGTATTACGCATACACCGACTAACACAGTTGTTACTTGTCAGTCAGAACGCTCACAGATTAAAAACCGTGAATCTGCAATGAAAATGTTAAAAGCAAAACTATATCAACGTAAAATAGAAGAGCAACAAGCTCAATTAGATGAAATCCGTGGAGAACAAAAAGAAATTGGCTGGGGAAGTCAAATTCGTTCATATGTTTTCCATCCTTACTCAATGGTTAAAGATCACCGAACAAATGCTGAAGTAGGTAATGTTCAGGCAGTAATGGATGGTGGACTTGATCCATTTATCGATGCTTACTTACGTTCAAAGATTTAATTTTGAAAAATGGGCTGATAAGATTGAAGAGCACTTCATTCTTACCAGCCTTAATCTTTGAGGACTTAAAGGGGTATTTTTATTAATCTAATTCAGATAGTCTGTGACCAACAACATCTTCTATTTAGAAGGTGTTATTCTTTTGAACTTTTTTCTTTTTGGGGATTAGCAAGGAACTTTCTTACTAATGTGAAGGAGTTACATGAATCATATTTATTTTTCGATTGTTTTACAAATGTAAGAAAGTAAATTTTGTTTAAGTGTAATGAAATCTTATTGTTTTTTTCATAATAAAAAATAGAGAGAGTATCCGATAAAAAGGATATAAAATCGAAAAGTTTTCGATAAGTGAGAAATTTTGAGGGGGATAAGTTTGAAAAAGGTAAAATATTCAACTGCTCTAACTGTAGGGTGGGGAAAAACGTTTTTTGATTATTTTTTCGTTTTAATTGGTTCAGCTATTATAGCTATTGCATTCTGTGTATTTTTATTACCAAACCATATTGCTTCTGGAGGAGTAAGTGGGATCTCGACTATTCTAAAAAGTACTATGGGATTTAACCCAGCTTTTGTACAGTGGGCATTTAATATTCCTTTATTTATAGCAGGTGTTATTTTTTTAGGACGTCAATTTGGAGCAAAAACATTAGTTGGAACAATTTTTATTCCGCTAGTAGTATATTTAGTTGATTTATACAATGTAAAGCCTGCAACTGATAACCCACTTTTAGCATCTATATTTGGTGGACTTTTTATTGGTTTAGGTCTGGGGATCGTATTCCGTGGTAAAGCATCTACAGGTGGAACAGATTTAGCAGCTCAAATCGTTCATAAATATACAGGTTTTTCACTTGGAATCTGTGTAGCATTCATCGATGGATTAATTGTACTTACTTCTGCAATCGTATTTAATCTTGAAAGTGGTATGTATGCACTGATTGCACTATTTGTTACGAGTAAAACAATTGATTTAGTTCAAATTGGTCTTGCTAGATCAAAAATGGCACTTATTATTACATCAGAAGTAGAGCAAGTAACGAACGCAATTGTTCACGAACTAGATCGCGGTGTAACAAAGCTTACCGGTGTTGGCGGATATACTAATGAAGACCGTCTAGTATTAATGTGTGTATTAGATCAAACAGAATTTTCTTCCCTACGTGACATCGTTCAGTCAATCGATCGACAAGCATTCATCACAGTCGTGGATGCAACAGAGGTTCTTGGTGAAGGATTCACAAATTTGACATAAAAAGGAAAAATAAATACTTTTATAAGTAGTAGACTATAGTTATGGGAATTTTAAAGGGGCGATATTTGTGAAAAAACTACTTCTTGCATTTGTAACTGGTGGTATGTTGTTAACAATGGCAGCGTGTGGTTCAAATAATAATGATAGTACAAGTAAAACTGATGATTCGAATGTGCAGGTTTCGGTTGAAAATGGTGAAAAATTTTTTAAACAAACTTGTGCTAGCTGCCACGGTGGAAATTTAGAAGGTATAATTGGGCCAAGTTTAAAAAAGGTTGGAGCGAAATATTCTGAAAAGGATATTGAAAAAATTATTCATGATGGTAGAGGATCAATGCCTCCTGAAGCTTTAAAAGGAAACAAAGCTAAGAGTGTAGCAATGTGGTTAGCTACTAAAAAATAAGCGTTAGATTTTTTGATGATTTGCTGTTAAAACGGACAAGCAAATCGTTCGGTTGCTAATTATGTATCAAGTTTATGTAACGAAAAAGAAGTAAGGAAGGCTATTTTGTCATTCCTTACTTCTTTCATGTTATTTTGCTTTTATTTTCCAATTAAAACCAAAACCAAATTTAATAAAACAGACTATTTTCTGTTAATTAGAAAAGGTCTGTTTTTTTTCATTTTAGTTACAGTATGCCAAAATTTGTTAAAGAATCACTCTGAAAAGTCGAAATTTATATTGACTATTATGAAAATGTAACATAAATTTATCAGTTCTGACATTTTTTAAGTGGTATAATAGAGGAGCTTAGCTGAATTTATCGAAAAATGTAAATAGCAGGCGAAACGTGAGATTAAGAAAAGCCAAGAAAAATTACATCCAGAATGAATCTAATATGATTTGATAGAAGAAAAATGGAACAAAAATTAAGGAGAATGTCATGATTGAGTTAAAAGATGTATACAAGACCTATCCTAATGGTGTTCTTGCGGTAAATGGTATTAATGTAAAAATTCGCCAAGGTGAATTTGTTTATGTCGTTGGACCAAGTGGTGCCGGTAAGTCGACATTCATTAAAATGATGTATCGTGAAGAAAAACCATCAAAGGGTTCGATCTTAATTAATGGAATTGATTTAAGCCATATGAAGAATAAAAAGGTTCCTTTACTACGCCGAAATATAGGTGTAGTATTCCAAGACTATAAGTTATTACCGACATTATCAGTTTATGAAAATATTGCATTTGCACTTGAAGTTATTGAAGAAAATCCGAAAACAATAAAGAAGAGAGTTATGGAAGTACTTGAACTTGTTAAGTTAAAGCATAAAGCACGATCCTTACCTACTGAGCTTTCTGGTGGAGAACAGCAACGTGTTTCGATTGCACGTTCTATTGTTAACAGACCAAAAGTAGTGATCGCTGATGAGCCGACGGGTAACCTAGACCCTGAGACTACATGGGAAATTATGGATATTTTTAAAGAAATCAATGACCGTGGAACAACTGTAGTAATGGCGACACATAATAAAGAAATTGTAAATACGATTAAGCGACGTGTTATTGCAATTGAATCTGGAAAAATTGTACGCGACCAAGCGAGAGGAGTGTACGGTTATGAAAGCTAGAACTGCAAGAAGACATGTTCGCGAAGGACTTCGTAGTTTAAAGAGAAATGGTTGGATGACTTTTGCATCAGTAAGTGCTGTTGCAGTTACATTGATGCTTGTTGGTGTATTTTTAACTGTAATTTTAAATGTTAATCATATCGGAACGACTTTAGAAAAAGATGTTGAAGTACGTGTATTAGTTGATTTAACAGCAAATAAAAAACAGCAAGCTATTTTAAAAGAAGAAATTCAAAAATTAGATCATGTAACGACTGTTAAGTTCTCGTCGAAAGATCAAGAACTAAATAATCTAATCAAAAGCATGGGTGAAGATGGGAAAGCATTCCAACTATTTGAGCAACAAAACCCATTAAATGATACGTATATCGTTAAAACAGATTCTCCTGAGCAAATTGCTCCTGTAGCGAAGAAAATTGAAGGCTTAAAATATATTGACGAAGTAATTTATGGTAAAAAACAAGTACAAAAATTATTTAATGCCGTTTCTGTAGGTCGTAACATCGGTTTAGTACTGATTTTCGGACTATTATTTACTGCAATGTTCCTAATCTCTAATACGATTAAAATAACGATTATGGCAAGACGTCGTGAAATTGAGATTATGAGATTAGTAGGGGCAACTAATAATTTTATTCGTTGGCCGTTCTTATTAGAAGGTTTGTTACTAGGGGTATTAGGTTCAGTTATTCCTATCGTTATACTATTAACTGGCTATAAGGTCATTTATGATATGCTAGTGCCAAAATTGGCAGGAACAATGTTTACATTACTTCGATTTTCACCGTTTGTGTACCAACTATCTGCTGTTTTAATAGGTATTGGTGCTGTGATCGGTATGTGGGGTTCTGTTATGTCTATTCGTAAGTTTTTACGAAAATAGGAGTAAGTTTTTTATCGATAGTTTTATTAATAACGTAATGCGATTGATGAGCTCTAGTTCCTCATTTAACGTCTTTTTTGAGTTGATACAGGTACTAGGGCTTTTCTATATACATAAAGGAGGGATCTTAGATGAATAGGAGACAATCATCGAAAGTAATAACGGTTATGTTATGCAGTACTTTCATAATCGGTGCTATCCCATCCGTTTCTTTTGCTGAAAGTAAGTACCAATCTGAAATTGACCGCATCAAAACGAAGCGTAGTGAGGTTAAGGAAAAGACGGATGCAACAAACAACAAAATTGCGGACATTAAACATGACCAGCAAGCAGTTGTTGCAGAGCTTGAAAAACTTGATGCCCGAATGAAAGTAACTAAGCAAAAAGTTAACCAAACGGAAGATGCAGTTAATAGTGGGAAAGTGCAGATTTCAAAACTAAAAGAAGAAATTAAGTTTATTGAGGAGCGTATTGAGTCTCGTCAAGAATTATTGAAAAACCGCATGCGATCTCTTCAAAAAGCTGGGGGAATGGTATCCTATATTGATGTCATTCTAGGGGCTAATAGTTTCGGAGATTTAATTCAACGAATGAGTGCTGTACAAACTATTATGAAGGCAGACGAAGACATTATTAAACAGCAAAACTCGGACTTAAAAGAAGTCAGTGCTAAAAAAGATGATTTGACAGCAAAGCAAGCAAAAATTGAAAGTGATTTAGCGAGCTTAAAGAGTCTTAAAAATCAACTTACAAGTCAAGTAAGTGAAAAGAACAAATTAATGACTTCCTTAAAAGAGCGAGAAAGCGAAGCCCATGAAGATGTATTAAATTTAAAAGAACAAGATCAACTTTTAGCTAGTCAACAAGCTGCAATGCAAAAGGCACTTGAAATAGCTAAGAAACAAGCTGAAGAAAGAGCCAAGAAAGAAGCTGCGGAAAAAGCAGCAGCTGCAAAAGCTGCCACAGAAGCAGCTAAGCGCAAGGCTGAAGCAGAAAAAAATAAACCATCTACTAGTTCAAGTCATTCAAGTGGATCTGGAAGCTCTAGTAGTTCTAGTAGTTCAACAGGAAGCTCTGATAGTACTCCAACAGTGTCTAGCGGAAACTTTACAAGACCGGCTAACGGTTACATCTCCTCTGGATTTGGCCAACGTTCATTCGAAGGCGGGGAATTCCATGAAGGAGTTGACATTGCCTCAGCAGGTAGTGTACCAGTTGTAGCAGCAGCTGATGGAGTTGTTATACGTGCTTACGTCTCATCTACTTATGGTAATTGTGTATTCATTACACATAATATAGATGGACAAGTATGGACAACTGTATATGCTCACTTAGCTAGTTTTAACGTATCAACAGGACAAACTGTTTCAAAAGGTATGCAAATTGGTTATATGGGTAATTCAGGTCACTCTACTGGACAGCATTTACACTTTGAATTACATAAAGGTGAATGGAATTACGCTAAAACAAATGCAGTAGATCCGATGAAATATATTAATTTTTAAGTTAGTAAACCTATCCTAATTTTTTGGGATAGGTTTTTTTATTTTTAAATTGTGATGAGGAATCGTAAACGTGTGTTGAAGATTGCACATAAAATTGAGGAGTGGTAAATGATGTGAATCGCAAATAAAAAGTGAGAATCGCAAATAAAAATGGGAAATCGCAAATAAAAAGCAAGAATCGCAATTAAAATTGTGGAATCGCAAATAAAAAGTGAGAATCGCAATTAAAAATGGGAAATCGTAATTAAAATGCAGAATATCCAAAAAAATGCCGTCAAACCGATGAAAAAGTATCATCTTTTAACAAAAATTGGACTTCGGTCAA
>NZ_NUCO01000036.1:0-36963 GCF_002555445.1 Bacillus sp. AFS017336 | reverse complement strand
AACGCGGCATGGGAGTCTACTATGAAAATTAAATTCACTTGAACTATCAAATATTTAAAAAGTACATAAAAAAATATATAAAAATTTCTACCCATTTAGTTTTACTACTATAGTATTCATCTCCGAAAAATACATACTTAACTGGAAACGTTGTAATTTATTGTAAGAATTTATCGATTTATATTTAATAGATTGAATGAATTTGTCAAAATAAGAATTTTATCAATTGTCATTATAATAAAATTAGAATTCAAGAAAATTCTAAAAAATTAATAGGAAGGGATTGATAAGATTGAAAAAGTCTAAAAAGACACAGCCAATTGCTAAAGCGAAACGAGCTGCGGCTGTTGTGTTGAGTACGGGTCTTTTGCTAGGACTTGTCGCTAACTTAAATTACACTTCTGTTGCACATGCACAAACTAATACAAAGGCTGAAAGTATTTTAGCGAATTTAACAAAAGAGCAGCGTGAAGCATTGCAAAAGTTGGATAATCATAAATTAAAAACGGGATTACAACTATCACCTGATGTTGATTTGTCGAGTGAGAAAGATGTGACTGTGATCGTAGAATTAAATGAACTTCCAGCGAAAACAGCACAAATTGCTAAAGCAATTAAAGGAGAAAAAATTTCTCTTACACAAGCAAATGAGAATGTAGAAAAATCTCAAGTACAATTTAAAAAAGATTTGCAAACAAGACTAAAAAAGACCAAATCAGGTAAAGATGTCTATCGGGTGAAACATATTTATAAAAATTCCTTGAATGGTGTCGCATTAACATTGCCAGCAAATCAAGTAAAATCATTGTTAGATTCTAAAGTAGTAAAAGCTATTTATAGTGATTACACAGTGCAGGTCGAACCACCAGCTCAAACACAAACAGGGGAAGTAAACAACCAAACAAAGGTTGATAGTATTCCATTTTTAAATCTGGATAAACTTCATGACGAAGGGTACACAGGTAAAGGGGTAAAGGTTGGTGTTATTGATACAGGTGTCGACTATAATCACCCAGATTTAAAGCATGCGTATAAAGGTGGATATGACTTTGTAGATAATGACAATAATCCGATGGAAACTACTTATGATGACTGGGAAAAGTCTAAAAAAGCAGAGTATTCGAATGGAAGTTCCTATTATACAGATCATGGAACACATGTGTCTGGAACGATTGCAGGTCGGGCAGAAAACAATTCAGATTATAAAGTAATAGGAGTGGCTCCGGAATCTGATTTATATGTTTATCGTGTATTAGGGCCATACGGAAGCGGAACAACGGCTGCGATCCTTGCAGGGATTGATAAAGCTGTTCAAGATGGTATGGATGTAATTAATTTATCATTAGGTGCTTCTATCAATGATCCGTTATATGCAACAAGCATTGCAATTGATAATGCCGTATTAAGTGGAGTGACTGCAGTTGTTGCAGCTGGTAATTCGGGAGACGCCCTGAATACGTTAGGTTCTCCAGGTGCTGCGGCACTAGCGCTAACAGTAGGAGCGAGTTCTGTTCCTAGTGAGGTTACGAGCTTCGAGAGTCAAATCGCCTCTGGTAGTAATAATACTGGTGTGACGATGCAGTTAATGACGAAGAAATGGACAGATGACTTCAGCAGTATGACTGGTAAATCATTTGAAATTGTAAATGTAGGTTTAGGTGGTCCAAACGATTACACAGGAAAAGATGTGAATGGTAAAATCGCGTTTATTCAGCGAGGTACATATGCATTAATTGAGAAAATGGAATATGCAAGAGATCATGGGGCAGCCGGCGTAATCATCTATAATTCGAATCCAGATGAAGGTCAAATTCCAATTTTCTTAGGTGAAAGCAATGATAATATCCCAACGTTTTCGATGACAAATAAAGATGGCCTAGCTGTAAATGATCTGTTTTCAAGTGGTGTACCAAACGTTACTTTTGGTGCAAAAAGTGAAAAAGAACTAGCTGGAGATGAATTGGCAAGCTTTAGCTCAAGAGGACCATCTGGAACTTTATATGATATTAAACCAGAGGTAACGGCACCAGGCGTAGATGTATTATCAACGGTACCTTCATATATTGCAAATAAAGAGGATACATCCGACTATTCCTCTGCATATTTACGTATGTCCGGCACATCTATGGCATCTCCACATGTTGCAGGAGTTGCAGCGCTATTACTGCAAGCTCACCCAGATTATACGCCTGGAGATGTAAAGACTGTACTGATGAATACAGCCGATCCGCTAAAAAATTCATATAGTGTATTTGAAGTTGGAGCAGGCAGAATCGATCCAATGCAAGCGATTCATTCCGATGCGATGATAAGCGTTCTAGATAAGACCCCTTACATTGAAAGTGGAGAAGAAAAAATCATTTCAGAACAAACCGGAGGTCTAAGTTACGGCTTCGTTCCAGTTTCGTCAGATAAGGATTACTCGAAGACTACGAAACTATCATTTGAGAATAGTAGTGTTAAAGATAAAAAGTATGAGTTATCCGTTGAATACAATGTTAGTGCAAAAGGATCATTAGATGCGGATAAAAATGGCGTTACGGTAAAAGTGCCAAATACAATTACTGTTAAGAAAAACAGTTCAAAACAACTTTCGGCGACATTAGAAATTCCAAAGACGGCAGAAAAAGGTATTTATGAGGGCTATATTAATATTAAAGAGAAAAACAATCCGGAAGAAAGCTATCGTATTCCATTTGGAGTAAAGGCTACTGATGAAGGTTTAGCTTACTTTGATGTATACACAAAGAGCATTTCAACAAACCGAGTCATTAATTTATTCAGCCGAAAAGATACCGATTTAGATTTTAGATTAAACACGTCGATGCAAACGTTAGACTGGGTATTAGTCGATCCGAAAACGAATAAGGATCTCGGACTTATTACTTCGGTTAGCGGTTCAGGTGCAGCGGTTGACACAGATTACACGATGGACAGTGCATTTTACGGCAGATATTTCCCATTCACAGGTGATGATAAAAATCCAATAGGGTATGTTTCTGAAAAAGCACCAGATGGAATTTACGACATAAAAATGATTGGAACAAACAAAGACGGTAAACAATTTGTGAAAACATCGAAAGTAAGTATTGATAACAGTGGACCAACAATAAAGTTCGATGATACAAATGCGATGCCTAAAGGTGATACTCAAATAGTAGAATTAGCGGAAGGGCAAGATAAAGTTACGCTTTCCGGAACGTTATTGGACCCTGAGATCGGTAAAACGCAAGAAGCAGGCATGCCTCTTACTCAAGCGAATAATAAAGTGTTTTATGGCCCGGGTTCATCAAATGCATATTCCTTGAGTGTAGACGAGAATGGGAAATTTAGTACAGAAGTTAGAGTAAGTGGAATGATTAATCCAGTGCAATATGTAGGTGCTGATTTTGCAGGAAATGGGACATTACCTAAAATGGTTTATTATACGAAGAAAGGCGCATCTTATATTTATGCAAAACCAAATAAAGTTGCAATGGAATATGGTGAAAAAATTACTTATACGTTCTACGCGCATAATTTACGAAAAGCCAATAAGCTTAATTTCAGATTAGACTATGTAGCGAAATATTTTGATAGTGTTGAATTTAAAAAAGCACAAAGTTTACCAGAAGGAACAGAACTGACAACAACTATTACGGGTACAACTAGTAAAGGGACAATAGTGAATATCAATGTACCAGGAGCAGGAATTGAAGGAGATGTTGCATTATTTGATTTAGAAGTTGATACAAATGCAAATGAATTCCTTAATCCATTTGCTCAAATCCTTAATTTTTCTACTGTTCAAGTAAATAGCGAAAGTACGAATAGACTGCAGATTATTATGGGAACAGTGCCAATGTATCCTATGTACTCTACAGCAACAGCTAAGCTAAATGGTGTAGGCTTATATACTGCAGCAGGCACACCCAACTACAGTATTGATTATACGAAAGCTGGAGCAACTATGAATCTAAAAGGGACTAATGGTGTCTTCTATGATGGCGTAATTGAAAAAAATGGAAATGTAACATTTAAAGGACTTCCAGCATCAGTACAAAAATATACAGTGATTATGGATATTCCTGGACATTTTACGACATATACACCATTGGAAATTGGACGTACTGAGAGGGGAGTTAATATTGGGGAAGCGGAACCTTCTTATCCAACAGTAGGTGCTAAACCAGGTGATATCAATAAGGATAATGTCATTGATGTGATGGATGCGATCTATATACAAACATATTGGGGAACAAACAAGCGAAGTGCTGATATTAATTTTGATGGAATTGTTGATGCAAAAGACTTAGCATTTATAGAGAAAAACTATTTAATGCAAAATCCTTTTGTTACAGTAGCACCAAAGCCAGTCAAAAAGTATAAAGGAAGTACGTTAGAATCGATTAAGAGTGAACTTGGAATACAATAAAAAACGTTCTTTCATATAGAAGACACCCCATCTGTAATGATTTAAAATAAACTTCTAAGAAGAGGATTATGAATTGTATTTTATCTCCCTATAGTAGACAGTGGAAAGTTTAATGAACTGATTATTATGGAGGAGATTTTTTTATGAAGAAATATTAGACCAAAATAGCCCGAACATCTTAATGGGGGATTATATACTCGTTCAGAGTGTTTTTAGTGATATCAAGTTCAAAGTTCATGTACTAGTGGGAAACGGCAGCAAAGTGTCGTTTTTACTATATTACAAAAAAAATTAAAAGACCTACATACAGTTTGCAGGTCTTTATTGGTCTATTTGATGTTCACATTTTGATTTAAGGATGAAAGGAAAAATAAATCCCTACAAAAACGATCAAATTCATTAATAAAGTGGATGTTGGCTCTGACAAGGTGGAAATCCATTAATATCTTGAATCATATAGAAATCATATTGTTTTAGAGCAAACTGTGCTTGATACATATATTCTATAATTAGGACTTTTGAATCAGATACTCCACACAATACTCCCGATGTACCTTGACCATTTGTTAAAGAAACGCCAACAGGTTGACCTATTAAATATCTTATTTTTTGATTCCAAGGCATTATTATCACTCCTTTAAATTAACTATATTAAATCGGGAGTAAATTGGTTCCTGTGTAATATACAAGATAAGAACCATATTGTTGCCAAGTATTACAATAAATCGAAAAAAATTTAAAATTGATAAATTTTTTCAAAATTAAAATCACATCAACAGTTAATATAATGAATGTATTCAAAAGAAGAGGATGAGAGTAGATTTTTTAGGAGGTTTCTCACCCTTAAATAAGATTTCTTTTTTTCTGATGGCTGATCTTACAAAGTCAATTTAGGAGGGACTATATGAATATTAAACAATTAAGCTATCTTAGTGAATTTACAAAAAGTGGTTCCTATAAGATTGCAGCGCAAAAATTTCTTGTTAGTGAAGCGATCATTAAGAAGTCGTTATTTAGTTTAGAGAATGAATTAGGTATTAAACTAGTTGAGTGTCATGACGACTCTAAAGTAGTCCCTTCATTTGAAGCGTTAGAAATTTTTCCATTAGTAAATGATATCCTGATAAATTATCAGGAGTTTGAAGAAGTAGTTAAATTCTTATCAAACAGTTCTTTTGTGAAAAGTAATATGATGTATGAAGTGGGGATATTATAACATAACCTAAAAATGAGACATAAGTACAAGTATTACTACTTTAATTTCAACTTTGTGATGAGGTCTTCTCTACTATAGACGACCTGTATTTTTATAAATATTTTTATATAAAAATATTCACTTAAGATGTTGAAATAGATTTGAAAAATGGATAAGTTGTGCAATTGTTTCAGAAGGAAAATAAAATTGGAATATAATTTTTAAAGACCAAATCGCTAAAAGATTTGGTCTTTAAAGTTTTTTTGAAAAAACATAAGTTTGAATTTTAATATTCTATACAATCTTGAATATAACGAATAAAATTTTTAGAATTACTGGTTAGTGGTTTGCTTTTAAGGTTGACTGTCCAGAGTTCGTCGCTAATATAAGGTGAGAACTTTAAAGGAATCGACTTTATGGTACCAGACAAAGTATCTGGATGATTTTTAATTGTAATATTACGGACAAAAGTAACTCCTAAACCATTTTTCACTGCTTCTCTAATACTTTCTGTATTATTTGAAATGAAATGAATATTCATATTTTTAACTACTTGACGACTGTGTTCTACAAATGAATGATTGTTATATAGAACAAACTTTTCGTGGAGTAAATCTTCAGGTGTAATTTCATCTAAATTATATAATGGAGATTGTTTACCAACGAGTACGCAATAGTTGGTCATAGTTAAAAGTTCATATTGTATATCTTTATCTTCTTTTAGTTTCCTTTCGTTTGAAAAAAGGAACGCAATATCAGGTTGATCAAATGGAATATAATCTAGGATCTGGTCCGGAGCATATTCATAAACTTGAACATCAATATTTGGGAAATCTTTTTTGAAATTAATAATTGATTCATTAATCAAATAAACCAAACCTGGAACAGTTGCAATTTTTAATTGGGACTGATAAGTGTCGTTCTGAATTGCGATCTTATCCTCCATAATTTCAATTTCATTTAAAACTTTTTTTGCCTGTTTAATAACTTCTTTTCCAGCTTCAGTAGGTACTGTTTTCATTTTTAAACGGATAAATAACTTCAAATTTATTTTCTTTTCCAATTTCTTCAGAGATTGACTTACAGCTGAAGCAGATATATTTAAGTTTTTAGCTGCCTTTGTAATGGATTCCTCTTTCGATACTTCAACAATATATTTTAAATGTTAAATATTCATTTTGTACCTCCTTTAAGCGGTATCGAAGTATGAATTGATTATACTGTATAATTTTATTAAATAAAATTGTTAAACAATATTTCGATGTTGGAATTATTGACCAAAAACTATGTGTAAAAATTTGTTAATTGTTATTTAAGAATAATTACTAGAGAGTCTAGTGTTAAGAAATACTTAATAGATTGTAAACTAAAATTCGTTTTACATGATAAATCTAAGTAATTAAAATATAGAGTATAATATAAGGGTTATTTTTTTATTTTTCTGAAATTTTAGAATAAAAATTAAAAAGTTAAAGTTGTTATGTTTTTTATCTAGTTGAAGAATTTGTTCTAATTCAAAATGGCTATTCGTCAAGCATAGGCAAAGAAAGATAGTCGTTGCCTCGGTTCCAATAAAAAAAATAGAGATAAATTGAGATTTTTACTGTGTAGGGTTAGTCAGCATCTTTGTAATTCAACATATTTAATTCCGATAAACAATTATTTAGATGCTATAAGCCGTAAAGAAAAATGGCTTATGGCATTTTTACTTTTATCATTTAGAGATTAAAAATTCTTAATATTGGGTGGGATGCAACTTGAATGATTTTCTACTTTATGAGTTTAACAAGCTGATGAAGAAAAACAACTGGAATCTTAAAGAGTTAGCAAAAAAATCAGATATCCATTATAGCGATATGAGTAGAATATTTAATAATAAAAAAGCACTATCTTTACATTATTTGGATGCCATAACTGAGGCCTTCCAACTGTCTAAAGGATCATTTTATAAAGGTTATATAAACCTATGCTTTAATGAAAGAAATCTATTAGATAAAAGAAGAAGTGGTGCTTTTATTTATGAATGTGCTAAAAATGGTTTTAAATCCGAATTATCTTTTATTTTATCAGTAATGATTGAAGAAAAATCAAAATCAATTCGTTTTAAATATTTTCAAAATGTATTCTTTATTGCTGAACAGCTTTTTTCAGAAGGTAAAGAAAAAGAAGCATTACCTTTATACGAACTAATTATTGAGCATATGCCCAATTCAGCAACTGAAGAAGTGGCAATCAGTTATTTTCGAAAATTTTATATGACTCGTCTTACGAGCGAAGGCAGTTCAGTGTTAGTACGTATAATTGAGTATATTTCATTTATGCCACCAAAATTTCAAGAACTGACCATTTTATGGATGACAGCTACTTATTATATGTTAAAACAATGGGACGAGGTTTTACATTATGCTAAGCGATTAAAAAAAATAGCAAAAACTAAGGAACATGTGGGCCATGCACTTTTGTATCAAGCATTTGCATTAACAAGGCTAGGTAGCAAATTGGAAGATGTTTTAAATTTAATCGAGAAATATGAAAAAATAAATGATTATTTTGCAGAAATTGCCGTTGGAAATCGATTTGTCACACACATTGATTTTGGCAATCTACATGTTGTTGATTCATATTATAATTGGCTTCGTAACCGTGATGATTTTTATGTTGGAATTCCAAGGATTATAGAAAGTTATGTAAAATTAGGTAGGTTAGAAGATGCTGAAAACTTTATTGAAAAGTATGATGATCAAATCGCTGAAATGAGCAACTCTTCTGATTTATATAAACAACATCTATATATAGATTATTGTTTTGCACTAGGTTTGTTGAAATGTGAGACAAATAAAATAAACGAGGGATTAGATGAAATATTAAATGTGGCTTTAAAGGTGAAAAATTCTGAGATTCATGAGAGATTCCAAAAATGTCTATTAACAATCTGGCATTATCGAAATTTTTTTAGTAAAGAATTAGAAGAAAAATATATTCAGATTCTAAGTTGAATAAATTAATGAATCATTAATGAAGAAGTCAACTATTGCACCCATATCTTAAAAGAGCACAAATTATAATCTATAGAAAGTATTAATAGCTCATATAGAGTTAATTAATAAATAATTTGAATTTATCCTTATAGATTTCAATGGACTCCGGTATTAAACCGGAGTCTTTTCTATTGATAATGACCCTGTTGGATACGGAAAAGATACTAGAGAGTTTGCTGTACTTAGCCACATACAGGTAACGCACCGATATCATAAATAAGTTGGTCGGAATCATATTGAATTACAATTTATAAAAAAATGACAATTTTTTACAATATTCAAATTACACCAACTCCTATTATGATTGAAACTAACAATTTAATAGGAAAAATTTCTGATAATAAAGAAAATTTTTCTTGTAAAAACGACAAGTTCAATCTTTGAACGACAACTAATTATACGATTAATGATGTAAGGCAATTTGAATTAAATTGTCGACTTCTTGATATATAAAGAATTGGAAGGGAATTAGATTCAGATTAAAATTAGATAAAAACAATGTGAAAATGTCGTATTTTGTCATAATTTATCAAAAAAAAAAAATAGGGATTGATAGATTTTGTCAAAATGTCGAAACTGTAAACTTTCCGTATAATCGAAATAGAAAGAAAATAGAGATAGATGGGGGAGAAAAGCAGCATGAATCGTTTTGTTAAAAGTACAGCAGTTTTGGCATTAAGTACTGGAGTTTTATTCAATACAATTCCAGTAAACCATCATCAGCCTATTGTAAAGGCTGCGGCACAATCATCAATTGAAGAAGTGCTTTCAAAGCTTACGGCAGAACAACGTCAAGCTTTAAAGAAATTAGAGGTTACTAGTCAAGAAGGATTACAGTTACCAGCATCAGTAGATTTAGGAAGCTCTAAAAATCTATCAGTGATTGTTGAATTAAGAGACCAACCTGCGAAGGTAGCTGTTTTAGAAGAAGCATCTAAAGGAAACAGTTTATCACTTAATGATGCAAAACAAAAAGCAGATAAAGCGCAGGCAACATTTAAAAATGATTTACAAACAATTTATAAAGATGAATTAAAAGCAAATAAAAATCTGTATAAAATTAAACGAACGTATAAAAATACATTAAATGGTGTTGCGATTGACCTACCAGCAAACAAAGTTAAGTCATTATTAGACTCAAAGGTTGTTAAAGCAGTTTGGCCAAATAGTGTTTTAAAAGTGGAGCCACCAAAAGCAACTGAAAGTGCAGCAGGCACAACGAAGAAAATGGAAACAGAAGTATTCCCTGGCGTAAGCAAATTGCACGCAGAAGGTTATACTGGAAAAGGCATTAAAGTAGGTGTAATTGATACAGGTATCGATTATAACCACCCAGACTTAACAGATGCTTATAAAGGGTATCGTGCACAATCTGGAGTAGATCCAAAAACAATTGATCCTAATTCAGTAAAAGGTTGGGACTTTGTTAATAACGATGCAGATCCAATGGAAACAACGTATGCTGATTGGAAAAAATCAGGATATGCTGAAGTTGATCCAAATTCAGGTTCTGAATACTATACAGAACACGGAACACATGTATCAGGTATTATCGCTGGTCGCGGTGAAAATAACACCGATTATGCAGTAACAGGTGTTGCACCAGAAGCTGATTTGTATGTCTATAAAGTTCTAGGAGCATATGGATCTGGTTCTACTGAAAATGTATTAGCAGGGATTGATAAGTCTATATCTGACGGAATGGATGTGATCAACTTATCACTTGGTAGTAACACAAATGATCCAGAAGAGGTTGAAAGTCTTGCGTTAAATAATGCAGTCCTTTCTGGTGTAACTGCTGTTGTAGCAGCTGGTAATGCAGGTGACGGAATGTATTCTTTAGGTGCACCTGGCGCAGCGGCATTACCTATTACAGTTGGTGCGAACGATACGAAGACGGTAATTGACACAGCAAAAGGGACATTACATGGAACGTCTGATGTAGCGGCTGATTTAAAATTATTAGGTAAAGGCTTTGCTGACAATATAGAGAGTTTAAAAGGTAATAATTTACCAGTCGTTTTAGTCCCAAGTGTGGGTGAAGATTCTGCATATAATAATATCGATGTAAATGGTAAGGTTGCGATTGTAAACCGAGGAGATATCCCGCTTATTGATAAAATCACAATCGCGAAACAACATGGTGCAGTGGGAATCATTATGATTGATAATGTACCTGGTGAAGGGTTTATTCCAACGTATTTAGGCTCAAGTTATGGCTTCATTCCTGCATTCTCAATGTCGTATGAACAAGGAGCTGATCTTGTAGCAAAACTTGATACAGCCAATCCAACCTTCTCTTTTGATGAAGTAGGACAAGTAACGGATGGAGGAAATAAATTAGCGTCATTCAGTTCACGTGGACCAGCGCGTATCACATATGATATTAAACCTGAAGTAACGGCTCCAGGTGTTGCGGTATTCTCTACTGTTCCATCTTACATGCACGGTGCAGATCAAAGTGGTAAATATGAGTATGCATACGATAATTTATCAGGCACATCAATGGCTACTCCAAACGTAGCTGGTGTAGCAGCATTATTATTACAAGCAAATCCTAACTTAACGCCAGCTCAAATTAAAGAAACCTTAATGAATACAGCTGATCCATTAAATGGAGACTATAGTGTATTCGAAACGGGTGCTGGACAAGTAGATCCATATGAAGCAATTCATTCTAAGACTAGAATTGAAGTAGTTGATGAAACACAGGGTGCATTGGATAAAAAAGGAAACCTTAAAACAGTTAAAGATTTAACAGGTGCTCTTTCATTTGGTGTAGCAGCTCCAGCAGGAAAAAATATTAGTGATCAACGCTCACTAAACATCTATAACAATAGCAATCAAGCAAAAACATATGATGTAACTGTTTCATACCAAAAGGACCGTAGAGGTTCATTAGATGCAGACGATAACGGCGTAATGGTTGTGACAGATAAGTCAATCAAAGTTGGGGCAAATTCGAAAAAGAAATCAACTGTCGCAATTACAGTGCCAAAATTAGCAAAATTAGGTATTTACGAAGGATTTGTAACATATACAAATCATACTAATCCAGATGAAACATTCCAAGTTCCTTTCGCAATTAAAACAGTGGAAGAAGGAATGAATCCAATTTCATTTACGCCACAAGCATTTACACAAGTGTTTGATTATGCATTTGGAGGTCAGTTAGTCTATACAAATGCGACTATGAGTATTAAATCACATATGCGTTCATTTGATGTGGTTCTTGAAGACGGAAAAACAGGTAAAGAATTAGGCTTTGTCGGTTCATTTGATGGTCTAGCTATGGACGAAAATACGGTATATACAGTTAGTCGAATTTTTAATGGCTTATATTACAAATCTACGGGTGATGAGGAAAAACCATTTGCTTACGATCCTGATTTAGCGAAGCCAGGATACTATAAACTAAAAATAATTGGTACGAATGATGCGGGAAAAACATTCGCTCAAGAAGCACCAATTTATTTCGATAATGCGGATCCTAAAATAAAAGTGAACAGTCCAGAAGTGGTTGAATATAAAAATGGACAAACTAGTGTAACAATTACTGGATCGGTTTATGATAAAGAAACCGAGGAAATGAAAAACCTTGGTATGAACGTTAGTCAAGCAAGTACAAAAGTGTATTATCAAGATTATTTAGGTGGAAGAGCAGTATCAGTCCCAGTAAACGCTGATGGGTCATTTACAGCGACGATTCCAACAAATGAAACAAGACCGATGGAACTAAATTTTTATGCGATGGATGTGGCAACAAATAGAACGTATAAAGAAGGAAAAGAAATCTTTATTACACGTGATGATGTAATGTATGGCTATATGCAACCTGAAAAACGTACAGTAAAAATGGGTGAAACAGCGAATGCTACTTTAATGTTAAATAAAGCAAGTGATGTAAAACAAGTTGTTTATAAGTTCGAGCATTATACAAATAATGCATCAATGAATATTACACTAAATCCGAGCTTAGCAGATAAAGTAGATATTAAAGTTGAGGATAACGTTGTGTATGGACCTGCTTATTTAAATGAAGCGACAGTAACAATCACAGCAAAAGATGGGGTTCTTCCACTTTCAGGAGATTTAAAACTTGCGGATGTAGCGTTTAAAATGAGTAATGAGTATACTGCGGCTCCTGTCGTTTATTCTGCGAAATTAAATACGACAGTAACAGATAGTAATAACACGACAAATACGGTGATAAGTGGAAATCCAAATATTTTCTTCCAGGAGTCGACATATTCACAACTTCGTGGTGGTAATGAAGCAGAAGCATTTTTAGCTCCAGATGGTGGTCCACTTGGAGGACTAGATTATTCGAAATTAGGATATAAGGTCACAGCAACAGGTTCAGACGGTAAAGTATATGATGGCGTAATCAATTCAACTAGTTCAACTACGTTTAAAATTCCAAACTTACCACTAACTGATGACACGTTCGAGCTTAAATTAGATGTTCCTGGACATTTTACAGTACACAAAGACTTTACAATGGGATTCCATGATGAAAACGGAAATGTAACGCCACAAAACCGTTTTATTTCATTAAACCCAGCTTACGCAGGTGATGTAAATAAAGATGATGTGATCGACGTGATGGATGCAATGTACTTACAAACTTATTGGGGTACAAATAAACGTGCTGCAGATATAAACTATGATGGGGTAGTTGACGAAAAAGATATGGCATATGTAGAGGAAAACTACTTAATTCAAAATCCTACAATTAATTATGCACCAACACCTAAGAAGAAATATAAATCACAAACGTTAGAAACTGTTAAGAATGCATTAGGAATTAATTAATAAAAAACTAAATAATTCTTTAAATTTAAAAGACTCCGGTAGTAATTAAACCGGAGTCTTTTTTTATTGAAAAGAAAACTATAGGCTCTAAGTAACACAGAGTATTACTAGATCGCTTCCTATTTACTTAAAAACGACAATTAATTAACTTTGTTAGGTTAATACACCTTGGATGACCGATTCATGTAAAAATATGAAATAGTAAGAAATTAATTATATAGAATATAAACTTTATGTAAGAAAAATAGAAATAACTTTGGATTTGTCGAAAATTATCAGTGAAAAAAGAAAAATTGATTAAAAATGTCAAAATCTAAATATTGTAAACTTTCGGTATAATCAAATAAGTGACAGAAACCAAATTTGAATGGGAGAGAAAAGAATGAAACGGTTAATTAAAAGTACTGCAGTTTTGGCATTAAGTACTGGTGTTTTATTTAATGCATTTCCAGTAACGCACCATCAGCCGATTGTAAAGGCTGCAGCACAATCTTCAATTGAAGATGTGCTTTCAAAGCTTACGCCTGAACAGCGTCAAGCTTTAAAAAAATTAGAGGTTACTAGTCAGGAAGGGTTACAGTTACCTTCTTCAGTCGATTTACAGAGTTCGAAAAATCTATCCGTCATCGTTGAATTTAAAGACCGACCTGCAAAAGTAGCTGTTTTAGAAGAAGCTGCCAATGGTAAGAGTTTATCTCTTGAAGCTGCAAAACAAAAAGCAGATACAGCTCAAGAAACATTTAAAACTGACTTACAAACAATTTTTAAAGATGATCTAAAGACAAATAAGAATCTTTATAAAATTAAACGAACATACAAAAATACGTTAAATGGTGTTGCGGTCGACTTACCAGCTAATAAAGTTAAGTCACTATTAAATTCGAAGGTTGTTAAAGCTGTATGGCCAAATAATGTCATAAAAATTGAGCCACCAAAAGCCACAGAAGGTGTGCAAGATTCGACTAAGAAAATGGAAACAGAAGTATTCCCTGGTGTTAGTAAATTACATGCAGAAGGATTTACTGGAAAAGGGGTTAAAGTAGGAGTCATTGATACAGGGATCGATTATAATCATCCAGATTTAACAGATGCTTATAAGGGATATCGTGCGCAACCTGGTGTCGATCCAAAATCCATTAGTCCTAGTTCTGTAAAAGGGTGGGATTTTGTTGATAATGATGCAGATCCAATGGAAACAACTTATGACGATTGGAAAAAATCAGGTTTAGCTGAAAAGGATCCGCTAACAGGTTCAACTTTCTACACGGAGCATGGAACACATGTATCAGGAATTATCGCTGGCCGTGGGAAAAATAATACAGACTATGCTGTGACTGGTGTTGCACCGGATGCTGATTTGTATGTCTATCGTGTGTTAGGAAAATTTGGTTCTGGATCAACAGAAAATGTATTAGGTGGAATTGATAAGGCGGTATCTGATGGAATGGATGTTATCAATCTATCGCTTGGTGCTAATATGAATGATCCAGAAAATGTTGAAAGTCTTGCGGTAAATAATGCAGTCCTTTCTGGTGTGACTGCCGTTGTATCGGCGGGGAATTCCGGTGACGGAATGTATAGTCTAGGTGCTCCTGGTGCCGCAGCATTAGCCATTACAGTTGGGGCGAATGATACGAAAACCGTGATTGCAACATCAAAAGGAACATTACACGGAACTTCAGAAGTAGCAGCTGACTTAAAATTATTAGGAAAAGACTTTAATGATAATATAGATAGTTTAAAAGGTAAAAATCTACCAATTGTTTTAGTACCAAATGTAGGAGCAGATGCTGACTATGCTAAGATTGATGTAAATGGAAAGATTGCATTAGTTAATAGAGGAACAGTGGCACTTTTAGATAAAATTACAATTGCGAAAAAACATGGTGCAGCGGCAGTCATTATGATGGACAATGTACCAGGCGAAGGGTTTATCCCATCGTACTTAGGCTCAAGCTATGGATTAATTCCTGCGTTCTCAATGTCTTATGAGCAAGGAGCTGCGCTTGTAGCTAAACTTGGGACAACGCCAACCTTCTCGTTTGATGAAGTAGGGCAAGTAACGGATGAAGGAAATAAATTAGCGTCATTCAGTTCACGAGGACCAGCGCGTATCACATATGATATTAAACCTGAAGTAACGGCACCAGGTGTTGCAGTATTCTCTACTGTTCCGCCCTATATGCATGGTGCAGATCAAATTGGTAAATATGACTATGCATACGATAATTTATCTGGTACATCGATGGCATCACCGAACGTAGCTGGTGTTGCAGCCTTATTATTACAAGCAAATCCAACTTTAACACCTGCTCAAGTAAAAGAAACGCTAATGAACACAGCCGATGCATTAAACGGAGATTATAGTGTATTTGAAACAGGTGCTGGACAAGTCGATCCTTACAAAGCAATTCATTCAAAAACAAGAATTGAAGTAGTGGATGAAACAAAAGCAGCATTAGATAAAAAAGGCAATCTTAAATCGGTAAAAGATTTAACAGGTGCACTTGCATTTGGTGTATTCGCTCCTGCTGGAAAGAATATTAGTGATCAACGTTCTCTAACTATCTCTAACAATAGTAATCAAGCAAAAACATATGATGTAAAAGTAACTTATCAAGCAGATCGTCGAGGATCATTAGATGCAGACGACAATGGCGTAATGGTTGTGACAGATAAGTCGATTAAAGTTGGTGCGAATTCGAAAAAGAAATCAACTGTCGCAATTACCGTTCCAAAATCAGCAAAATTAGGCATATATGAAGGGTTTGTAACGTATACAAACCATGCTAATCCAGAGGAAACATTCCAAGTTCCTTTTGCGATTAAAACTGTAGAAGAAGGAATGAATCCAATTACGTTGTCACCACAAGCATTTACACAAGTATTTGATTATGCTTATGCAGGGCAATTGGTGTATACTAACGCAACTTTTAGTATTAAATCACACATGCGTACGTTTGATGTGATACTAGAAGATGGAAAAACAGGTAAAGAGCTAGGTTATGTCGGTACGCTTGATGGACTAGGAATGGATGAAAACAAACTATATACTGTTAAAAGTATATTTAATGGCCGATATTACAAAGCTACGGGTAATGATGACGAACCATTTGCGTATAACCCAGATTTAGCAAAACCAGGATACTATAAGGTGAAAATTATTGGCACAAATGATGCTGGTAAAACATTCTCACAAGAAGCACCATTTTATTTCGATAATTCGGATCCTAAAATAACAGTGAACAGCAATGAAATTGTTGAATATAAAAATGGTCAAACTAGCGTAACGATCACAGGTTCCGTTTATGATAAAGAAACAGAAGAAATGCAGAAGCTTGGCATGAACTATAACCAAGGAAGTACAAAAGTGTATTACCAAGATATGTTGGGAGGAAAAGCAACGGCAGTACCTGTAAATCCTGATGGGTCATTTTCAGCGACGATTCCAACGAATGCATCAAGAGCAATGGAATTAAATTTCTACGCGATTGATGTAGCAACAAATAGATCGTTTAAAGGTGGTAGAGACATTTTTGTTACACGTGATGATGTTACATATGGTTATATGCAACCCGAAAAACATTCAGCAAAAATGGGTGAAACAGCGCATGCCACTTTAATGTTAAAGAAAGCAAGTAATGTCAAACAAGTAGTTTATAAGTTTTCTCACTTTGCAGATGTTGCATCAATGAATATTACACCAGATCCAAGTGTAGCAGACAAAGTAGAGATAAATGTGACAGATAATCCAGCTATTCCAGGTGTAACGACTTATCTGACGACTGTTACGATCAAGACAAAAGATGGGATTACGCCACTCTCAGGAGATTTAAAACTTGCAGATTTAGCTTTTAAAATGAGTAATGTCTATACTGCTTATCCTGTTATGAACGCGGCGTCAATGAACAGTGTTGCAGTAACAGATAGTAATAATACAACACAAAATGTTGTAAGTGGAAATCCGGTTATTTTTTCAATGGAACCAACTTATTCATTACTTCGTGGTTCTAAATACGCAGAAGCATTCTTAAATCCAGCAGGTGAGGCACTTGGATCGATTGATTATTCGAAAATGGGAATTAAAATAAAAGCAACAAGTTCAAACGGTACAGTGTACGAAGGATTAAACAATTCTTCAAGTACATTCCAAGTACCAAATTTACCATTAACAGATGATGAGTATGAGCTTGAATTAAACATTCCTGGCCATTTTACAGTTCACAAAGACTTTACAATCGGATTCCATGAAGATGGAAAAGTGACAAATCAAAACCTGTATCTATATGATTTAAAACCAGCTTATGCGGGTGATGTAAATAAAGATGATGTCATTGACGTAATGGATGCACTTTACTTACAAACTTATTGGGGAACAAATAAACGTGATGCAGATATTAACTTTGATGGTGTAGTTGATGAAAAAGATATGGCATTTGTGGAGAAAAACTACCTAATGCAAAATCCAACAATTAACTATGCACCAACACCTAAAAAGAAATATAAATCACAAACTTTAGAAAGCGTTAAGAGCGCTTTAGGAGTAAAATAAAAAAAGAAAAAAAATGATATTTAGATTTTTAATGTGGGTGCCCCAAAAATTTGGGGCATCCCTTTTTTTAGCATAAAAAAATAAGGAGTTATCCTACATAATCCATAAATAGTTATTTTTCAAAGGTTATAATCCCTTAATAACAATGAAAAATATGATTATTTCACTATAATATAATTCATCAATTAAATAAAAAAGTTTGAATGATATTTTTTGTCAAAATTCCAATTACATCAACATTCCATATAATAAAACTATCAAAAAGGGAACTACATAATATTTGGTAAGAAAGATAGTTATCCTATTTGGTAATAAAAAATATAGGAACCAACTTGGTGATGAGGTGCAACATGAATGAGATTATGCTTTATAAAATTACAAAGTTGATGAAAGATAAGAATTGGAATCTAAAAGATCTAGCAATAAAATCAGAAATAAATTATACCGATCTAAGTAAGATATTTAACAATAAAAAGGTACTATCTTTACATTATTTGGATGCCATAACAAAGGCTTTTTATCTACCTAAAGGATTTTTTTATAAAGATTATTTAAAGCTATGCTTTAATCAAAGAAATATTTTAGATAAAAGAAGAAGTGATGCTTTTATTTATGAATGTGCTAAAAATGGTTTTAAATCGGAGTTAACTTATATTTTGTCAGTTATAATTGAAGAAAAATCAGTAGTAATTCGTACAAAATACTTTCAAGGTTTATTTCTCATTGCAGAAAAGCTTTTTTTAGAAGGAAAGGAAAAAGAAGCATTACCCTTATATGAGTGCATTATTGAGCATATGACTAATTCAATTACTGAAGAAGTTGCAATCAGTAATTTTCGGAAATTTTATTTGGCTCGTTTAACAAGTGAAGGGAATGTAGCGTTAGAACGTGTATTAGAATATATTTCGTATATGCCAGCGAAGTTTCAAGAGCTAACTTTCTTATGGATTACGGCAACATATTATACCTTAAAACAATGGGGTGAGGTTTTAGGATACGCGAAGCGATTAGAAAAAATGGCAAAAATAAAAGATCATGTAGGTCGTGCACTGATGTATCAAGCATTTGCATTAACTAGAGTAGGCGGGAGTTTAGAAGAGGTTTTAATTTTAATAGATAAATATGAAAAAATAAATGATTATTATGCAGATTTAGCTGTCGGAAATCGATATGTAGCACTCATTGATTTTGGCAATATTCATGTGGTGGATTCCTACTATAGTTGGATTCGTAACCGTGATGATGTTCATGTAGGAATTCCAAGGATCATAGAATGCTATGTGAAATTAGGGAGATTCGAAGATGCAGACATGTTTATTGAAAAGTATCGTAAACAAATCGCTGAATTGAGTGACACTTCTAACGTACATATGAAGCATCTATATTTAGAATATCGCTATGCACTTGGATTGTTAAAATGTAAAACAAATAAATTGTATGAAGGATTAGATGCATTATTAAATGTTGCTTTAGAAATGAAAAACGATAAGAGTTATGGGGATTTTCAAAAATGTCTACTAGCTATCTGGGATTATCGAAACTTTTTAAATGATGAATTAGAAGAAAAATATATTTTAACGCTAAGTTAAATAGGAATACTATATGATTTAAACAAATTTTCATATATTTCAACGGGCTCACGTACCAAATTGGAATCTTTTTATGCAAATTGACATTTTAAAAAAAACGTAAAATTTATATTTTTCTGTAAACTGAAGTTGGTGGCTAACTATTTAAGGAGCACTTGTAAGGTAGTGAATAATAAAAAGGAAGCTTTTAAGTCCCATGAACCGTAAAGCGTTAGAAGGAAAAATAGATTAAAATCAAAATTAAAAGAGAATACAAAAGTCGTTTTTTGTCGTAATTTGTCTACAAAAATAATGAAGTTGATAGTTTTTATCAAAACGTAAAAAATATAAACTTTCCGTATAATCGGAATAGAAAGAAAAGATAATAAATGGGGGAGAATACAAGCATGAAGCGACTTATCAAAAGTACTGCAGTTTTAACACTAAGTACTGGTGTATTATTCAATGCATTTCCAATAACACACCATCAGCCACTCGTTAAGGCTGCAGCACAATCATCAATTGAAGAAGTATTATCAAAGCTTACACCTGAACAAAGACAAGCTTTAAAGAAATTAGAGGTTACTAGTCAAGAAGGTTTACAGTTACCTTCATCAGTCGATTTAGGAAGCTCTAAAAATCTATCAGTTATTGTTGAATTAAGAGACCAGCCTGCAAAAGTAGCCGTTTTGGAAGAAGCTGCCAATGGTAAAAGTTTATCGCTTGGTGATGCAAAACAAAAAGCAGATGATGCGCAAGAAACATTTAAATCAGATTTACAAACCATTTTTAGCGATGATCTAAAGACAAATAAGAATCTTTATAAAATTAAACGAACATACAAAAATACGTTAAATGGTGTTGCGATTGATCTACCTGCGAACAAAGTGAAGGCATTATTGAATTCAAAAGCTGTTAAAGCAGTATGGCCGAACAATGTGATTCAAGTAGAACCAGAAAAAGTAGCTCAAAGTACTGGAGATTCAACTCAGAAGATGGAATCAGAAGTATTCCCTGGCGTTAGTAAATTACATGCTGAAGGATTTACAGGAAAAGGCGTTAAAGTTGGGGTTATTGATACAGGAATTGATTATAATCACCCGGACTTAACAGATGCATATAAAGGGTATCGTGCTCAAACAGGTGTTGATCCAAAGACGATCAGTCCGAGTTCAGTAAAAGGTTGGGACTTTGTCGACAATGATGCAGATCCGATGGAAACAACATATGATGATTGGAAAAAATCTGGCTTAGCTGAAAAGGACTCATTGACAGGTTCAACTTTCTATACAGAACATGGAACTCATGTATCAGGAATTATCGCTGGTCGTGGAAAAAATAATACAGATTACGCAGTAACGGGTGTTGCACCGGATGCAGATTTATATGTTTATCGTGTATTAGGAAAATTTGGTTCAGGTTCAACAGAAGCTGTTTTAGGTGGTGTTGATAAAGCGATCTTTGATGGAATGGATGTTATCAATTTATCACTTGGATCGAATGTTAATGATCCAGAAAATGTAGAGAGTCTTGCGTTAAATAATGCAGTCCTTTCGGGTGTAACGGCTGTTGTATCGGCAGGTAACTCAGGTAGTGGGATGGATACTTTAGGATCTCCAGGAGCATCAGCGTTGGCGATTACAGTTGGTGCCAATGATACAAAGACTGTGATTGAAACATCAAAAGGTACTCTACATGGAACAGAAGGTGTAGCTGCTGATTTAAAATTATTTGGTAAGGGTTTAGAAGATAATGTAGCAAGCTTAAAAGGTAAAAACCTGCCAATCGTTTTAGTTCCGAGTGTAGGTGCAGATTCTGATTACAAAAATATTGATGTGAATGGAAAGATTGCATTAGTAAATAGAGGATCAGTTTCACTTGATGAAAAAATAAAAAATGCAGCAAAACATGGTGCAGTAGCAGTTATTATGATTGATAATGTACCTGGTGAAGGTTTTGTTCCATCATACCTAGGAACTGGTTACGGATTTATTCCTGCATTCTCTATGTCATATGAACAAGGAGCAGCGTTAGTAGCAAAACTTGGTACGGGCAGTTCAACATTCTCATTTGATGAAATAGGACAAGTAACGGATGAAGGTAGTAAGCTAGCGGCATTTAGCTCACGTGGACCTTCTCGTATAAATTATGATATTAAACCTGAAGTAACAGCACCAGGTGTTGCCGTATTCTCAACTGTACCGTCTTATATGCATGGTGCAGATCAAATTGGAAAATATGACTACGCTTATGAAAATTTATCAGGTACGTCAATGGCATCACCGAACGTAGCGGGTGTTGCAGCATTATTAAAACAAGCAAATCCTAATTTAACACCAGCACAAATTAAAGAAACATTAATGAATACTGCAGATCCACTAAATGGAGACTATAGTGTATTTGAATCTGGTGCAGGACAAGTTGATCCTTATGAAGCAATCCATTCAAAAACAAGAATTGAAGTAGTGGATGAGACAAAAGGTACGTACGATAAAAAAGGTAATTTATCAACAGTAAAAGATTTAACTGGTGCACTTTCATTTGGTTCACACGCTCCAGAAGGAAAAAATATTAGCGATCAACGTACACTGAACATCTATAACAATAGCAATCAAGCAAAAACATATGATGTGACTGTATCTTTTCAAGCAGACCGTCGTGGTTCATTAGATGCTGATGATAATGGTGTAATGGTTGTGACGGACAAGTCAATTAAAGTTGGTGCAAATTCGAAAAAGAAATCAACTGTGGCAATTACAGTTCCAAAATCAGCAAAATTAGGCATTTACGAAGGATTTGTGACTTATACAAATCATGCTAATCCAGAAGAAACATTCCAAGTGCCGTTTGGGATTAAAACGGTGGAAGATGGAATAAACCCAGTTACGATGAGTCCACAAGCATTTACGCAAGTTTTTGATTCAGCGTATCCAGGGCAATTAGTTTATACAAACGCGAAATTTAGTCTTAAATCAAATCTAAGCACAATTGATGTCATCTTAGAAGATGGGGAAACTGGAGAAGAATTAGGATACGTGGGGACTTTAGATGGCCTGCTAATGAAGGAAAATGTTGATTTATCAGCGAGAGTTTTTAATGGATACTATTATAAACCGACTGGTGATGATGAGCACCCATTTGCGTATGATTCTGATTTAGCAAAACCAGGTTATTATAAAATTAAGCTAGTTGGCAAAAATGACGCTGGTAAAACATTTACTCAAGAAGCACCGTTCTACTTTGATAATTACGCACCAAAAATGACCATTAACAGTCCGGATGTTGTTGAATATAAAAATGGTCAAACAAGTGTGACAATAACTGGTTCAGTTTACGATAAAGAAACGGAAGAAATGAAAAAACTTGGTATGAACTTTAATCAAGGTAGTACAACAGTGTATTACCAAGATTACTTAGGAGGAAGAGCCGTAGCGGTACCTGTAAATCCAGATGGGTCATTTACTGCAACCATTCCAACAGTTTCAACAAGACCGATGGAATTAGTGTTCTATGCAATGGATGCGGCATCAAACAAAACATTTAAAGAAGGTAGAGATATTTTTGTTACGCGTGATGACGTGACGTATGGCTATATGAACCCTGAAAAACGTACGGCAAAAATGGGAGAAACAGCGAATGCTACTTTAATGTTAAATCATGCAAATAGAATAAAACAAGTTGTTTATGCGTTTTATTACAATCAAGGTATGGCAACTATGAATGTAAAACCAGATCCAAGTGTAGCTGACAAAGTTGATGTAAGTGTGAATGAAACAAAAGTTTCTGGTACTACTTATAAAGCGACAGTAACAGTAACAACAAAAGATGGAGTTACTCCTTTATCTGGTGATTTAAACCTTGCGGATGTGGAATTTAAAATGGGGAATGAATATTCTGCGGCTGCTACAATCTGGCAAGCGTATATGGATACCACAGTTACAGATAGTAATAATACGACAAATACCGTTCCTAGCGGAAATCCATCGATATATTATTTGGAACCAACGAATTCTTTACTTGATGGCTCTCTGTTGTCAGAATCATTCTTAGCTCCTGATGGAGGTTTAAGGGGTTCAATTGACTACTCTAAAATAGGAGCAAAAGTTAAAGCGACAGCTGCAAACGGTAAAGTTTACGAAGGGGTTATTGCTTCTAGTGGTACATATAATGTACCAAATTTACCATTAACAGATGATTCATTTAAACTTGAAGTAAATATTCCTGGATATTTCACAGAACACAAAGACTTTACAATCGGATTCCATAGTGAAGATGGAAAAGTGACGTATCAACATTATAAGTTGAATTTAAATACTGCGATTGCTGGAGATGTAAACAAAGATGATGTCATTGACGTAATGGATGCAATATATTTACAAACTTATTGGGATACAAATAAACGTGATGCAGATATTAATTTTGATGGTGTAGTTGATGAAAAAGATTTGGCATTTGTAGAGAAAAACTACTTAATGCAAAATCCAACGATTAACTATGCTCCAGCACCAAAAAAGAAATACAAATCACAAACATTAGAAAGTGTTAAGAGTTCATTAGGTGTTAAATAATAACATATTAAATGTTTAGAGTTTAAGGGCTCCGGGATTAACCGGGGTCTTTTTTTTTCGGTTAGGATTATGTCGATAACAACAGTGATTCGATGGAAACAACATACGAGTATTGAAAAAACAGGGGAGACAGAATCAACTTAAATGAAACTTTACGATAGAAACTGTTGTTAATAGTACTAACAAACAAGGAAAATTTGTATCTTAAAAAATATTTGATTTTTGAAAAGTTTCAAAGCTTCGTAATTTCCAATAATTAAATTCTATATAGCATAATGAAATATTATGATTTCACTATTAAATAGCACTTTAATTAAATAAAAAAGTTGGAATGATAGTTTTTGTTAAAATCTCAATTACATCAATATTCCATATAATGAAACTAACAAAAAGGAATAGCTTAATTGGAAACATAGATAGTTTTTCTTTCATACACAAATGTATTCTTTTTGGAATTAACATAAGAGATTAATCAATTTGGTGGTGGAGTGCAAAATGAATGATTTTTTACTTTGTGAGTTTTACAAGCTGATGAAGAAAAATAAATGGACTCTTAAAGATCTAGCAATGAAATCAAAAATCCATTATAGCGATTTGAGTAGAATATTTAATAATAAAAAAACAATATCTATATATACTTTGGATGCCGTAACGAAGGCATTTCAACTACCTAAAGGAGCATTTTATAAAGACTATGTGAGATTATGTTTTAATGAGAGAAATCGTTTAGATAAAAGAAGGAGTAAAGCATTTATTTACGAATGCATCAAAAATGGTTTTAATTCTGAGGTATCTTTTATCTTATCTGTCATGATTGAAGAGAAGTCTAATGCAATTCGTTCTAACTATTTTAAAAATTTATTTTATATATCTGAGCAGCTTTTTTTAGAAGGGAATGAAAAAGAAGCATTACCTTTATACGAACTAATTATTGAACATATGCCCAATTCAGCAACAGAAGAAGTTGCAATTAGTTATTTTCGAAAGTTTTATATGACTCGTTTAACGAGTGAAGGAAGTTTAGTTTTAGTTCGAATTATTGAGTATTTATCCTATATGCCGACTGAATTTCAAGAACTAACTATTTTATGGATTACGGCAACTTATTATATGTTAAAACAATGGGATGAAGTTTTACGTTATGCGAAACGATTAGAAAAAATGACGGAAAATAAGGACCATGTAGGACGTGCATTAATGTATCAAGCATTTGCATTAACAAGATTAGGTGGTAAATTGGAAGACATTTTAAATCTAATTGAAAAATATGAAAAAATAGATGCTTATTATGCAAATATTGCTATTGGCAATCGCTATGTAGCTCACATTGATTTTGGAAATTTATATGTTGTTGATTCATATTTCAATTGGTTATGTAATCAGGATGAATTTTATGTTGGTATTCCAAGAATCATAGAAAGTTATGTGAAATTAGGTAGATTAGAAGATGCTGTGAACTTTATTGTAAAGTACAATAATCAAATCGTTGAAATGAGCACCTCTACCGAATTATTCAAAGAGCAACTATATTTAGATTATAGTTATGCGCTTGGCTTATTAAAATGTGAAACAGACAAAATAAATGATGGATTAGATGAATTATTAAACGTGGCATTAAAAGCTAAAAAATCTGATAATCGCGAACGGTTTTACAAATGCCTATTAGCAATCTGGCAGTATCAAAATTATATAAGTGAAGAATTAGAAGAAAAATATATTTGGATTCTAAGTTAATTAGAATTAAAATGTAATGGCTTCGGATTCGTCTGGAGTCTTTTTTAGTTATCAGACCAAAAAGAAGTAAGTTACATGATCTACTAAAATCAATTTTTATAAAATTTTTCCCAAAACCTTTAGAAACAAATAATATGAAAATAACACCCAAAAATAGCTCTAAGAATATTTCAAAATCATTATTATTTATTGAAAAGTTCATTACTTTTTCTAAGATGGTTAGTATGACTACACCTTACGTCGCTACTGATAATAAAAATAAATTAATTATTGGTGGAGTAAAATTATTTAATGGTGATAAGTATACCGGAATTAGTTTATCAGAAGAAAAGAGTAGTTTATTATTACTCTTAATGAATCGATTAGAAAAAATGAGTCAGATGGCTAGTAATGAACTTTCTACCGTACTAGCTAAACAATTAGAATTTGTAATTAACTCCCTTTTGAAAGCTAATTGCGATTCATTAGGAATTGGAAGAAAACTATCAATTTATTATCCGGAAATTTGGAAAAAAATTGATTGGGAAAAAGAATATAGAAATGTTCAATTTGACATAATGGTTAAAGTGAACATTGAAAAAACTGGCTCAGTGTTTTAATGATAAATACCAGATAACCTATAAGTTTCTCCACTGTATAATCATGTTCATGTATGAGCTCTAGATCAGACAATGTAACTTCAACACCGCAAGTAAAGCTACAAGTAAAATCCACGTGATGTGTTAAGAACAAGTTGAACACGATATGTAAAACTTACGCGGAAATAGCTATTGGAAATCGATTTTGTGCTTTTTTAGATTTTGGTCATTACGAATATGTCGATGAGTATTTAAGTTTGTTAGAAGGCAGGGCTAATATGTTTGCCGGCTTTCCACGAATGTTGGAGGCTTATGTGGAGTTGCAATCGACTAGAGGATGTTGAGCGATTGCTGGAAAAATTTCAGCAAAATATCCAAGTTTGGGCTGCAAGTAAACATCCGTATCAGCAGGAGATGTACCTGCGTTTTCGCTATGCTTATGCTAAGTATCTTATCGTAAGTAAGCAATTTTCAGAAGGACTTCATGAGGTGTTGGATGTAGCGTATGCTGCAAATAAAATCGGAATTTCAGACCGATTCAAACAATGCCTTCTCATCTATTGGGAATATAGAGCTTATGCGACTGTCGAGCATGAAAAAATGTATAAAAAGATGTTCCACACGGAAAACATGAGTAAATTACCTTAAGTATGTAAAAGTCCTTAGTTATACGACTGTATGTTACTTAGCCAAATGGTAATTAAACGAGAGCTATTATAAATGCTGCTAAATGAGGCGAATTTTTTTCATATTAGCATAAGAAGTGGTTCTGAAGTAGAGTGAAGGCATTATTAAACAAACGTTGGATTAAAAGCTGGAGATTCTGGAAAAGAACTTGATTAATCCGATGTTTTCATACTTGTTCGAAAACCTGCTTTTGACAACAGATGTAATCTTAGTTGGGATTTATTGCATGAAAATAAGGGATTACTAGAGGGATAAAATGATATAATTCACATAAAAAGTAATAATGGTTTTACTAAATGGAGAGCAATCGCGTTCTTTGCAATTAGCTTGTTTTTAAGTAAAATAAAATCAATAAAATGAAAATGAAATAAGCATTCGAAATAACATAATGAACGATAACTATAAGAATGTTTCTCCTGAAGGTAAAATAAAAAACGTACTGAGTGAATAGATATTAAAGTATATCAATTCATTCGGTACATTTTATAATATTTACTTTTTTCTGCCCTGTTCAATTGTTTCTCTTATACGTTTTTCTATGTCCTTTTCTTTCATTATGTATCATCCTCTTTTTAATATCATTCTTCACAAGAAAGGAGTCTAATATTCATGGAGATTACAATTAATATTCCTGACGATATGGTAAAAGAGTTTAACAAACATTTAGGATATTATAATTTGAAAAATGATTTAATTGGTGAAAAATATGAAGCAACAATTGATGATGTGATAATTGGAGCATTAAAAATGTACCTACAATGGACAGCAGTTGAGACGTCTCCATTAATTAAAACGGATGATTTAGTAATAGAGTCAAAATACATTAACATAATAAAAAAACAAGAGAAAAGTCAGAAAGAAATATCGGTTCACTCTGGAATTCCCAAAAGTACGCTTTCTGTATTATTAAATGGAGGTAGCGTACCTAGTCTTGAAAATTTCATTCGGTTATGGATAGCACTAGGGCAACCACCTATACAGCACTTACTTGATGTTAAGGTCAAGTAAGTGTTTTTTTATTGCATAAATTTATCTTTCTGAACTTTTTTTAATAAAAAGTTTAAAAATCTGAATAAGACAAGTCCCACAGCTAATACATTTTAGCAAAGAGTAAGAATTACTTATATTTACTCACAATTACTTACTATTACTTAAAATTACTCAGAATTTAGTAGGGGAGAGGTGCACTTAGAGAAATAAACCGACCGACCTAAGGATATGAGCAAATTTTTAAAAGATTAGTAGGAAGGAGAGAGGGGATGAATCTTAATCCGATTTTCAATCATGAAAACTATAAGAAAAGAAGATCCAATAAGAAAACTCGTTCTGATAAAAAAACGGATGTAAAAATTTATGTTTCAGAAACAACTTACAATTACTTATTTAAAAAAGCAAGTGCATTAGATATCAGTATGACTGAGCTTGTCTCAAATGCATTTTATGTCATGTTTAGAAGAGGGTATGATTATCAGCAATTTAGATACTCAGTAACTGATTACATGGTTCATGTGAAACTAAGCAAACAAGATAATAAGACATTAGGTAGATATGCCGGAGAGTGGATGATGAACAAACGAAAGGCAGCTACCAATATTTTTAATAATATTTTGCATATAAGGGGTGTTTAAATGTTATCAAAGTCTTATAGCGAAGCTGATTTATTATATTATGACCATTGTAACCGAAAAGGAAAATCATTTTTCAGAGGCATGAATAAATTACTCGGTGTTCCCCTTAACATTGAAATACCATCTGTCCACATTACTCGTTTAACATCAATCTGTAGAGACTTCAGGCAGAAAACTGGGGCAATACTGTTTATCAATAAACTAATCGAATTTCTAGTTCAAGATTTTATTGAAGAAATCACGACAACAGCAAACAAAAAAGAAATCTATCGAAGAATTTTAAATATGGATCATTCAGTTGAAATTTCTGGGATTAATGAAAATGAAGTTTCAAAGATTCATAGTTTACCAGATTCCTACTTTTCTAACTTACAGACTACTAGAATCGTGTTTAAATATGATGATATTTATCGTTTAGAAGTTACATTGTCTGACTTAGAGACAATACATGAACATGAATATACAGTAGAGAAACTAATAGGCTACTTAATATCTGCATTTGTGATTGATATTCAACAATCTGGATTGGGTAAAGTATTGAAAGAATTGATTTATAAGTTAGATCCACAGGAGGAGTGTTAAAATGACGACACCTAATAACACTTTAAATCAAATTATTGCGATTGATGCTGGTAATAATGAAGTGAAGGTTTGTATTGGAAGTAAACTAGATAAATTTTGTTCAGCAATAGCCGACTGGCATAAAAGACCACAACAAGAACAACACGGACCGGATGACATGGAGTGGGAATACCAAGGGATGAAAGGGTTTGGTGGAACATTAGCAAAAATAGAGTCTGAGTTTGGGAGTGGAATGTACGGAGCTTCTAAAAATCATTTTGAAGCAACAATGAGGATACTTTTAGCGTTACACCGTAATACGAACGAAAAAGACGTGTATCTTGCTGTGGGAAATCCATATGATTCATTAACGAAAGAAGTAGCACTGGATATAAAAAGCTCTTTAATCAGAACGCATGAAATAAAAGTGAATGGTCAATTGAAGAAGTTCGTCATTAAAGATGTGATTGTTGCGGCTGAAGGCGCTGCAGCATTTCATTCAGTACCTTACACGACTGAATTAGTTCGAATCATTGATGTCGGAAGCGGAACAGTGAATTTAATCAGTATTCTTAGAGGGAGAATTATCGATATAGAAAGTTTTACAACAGACTATGGAATGTTGACCAGTAAGTATGGTGAAGCGAGCCCGTTTGCAATAGCAAGAGGTATTATTGGTGATACTTCAAAAAAATGGAAAAAAGATGATAATGTAAAAGTAGTTGGAGGTCCAGCTGAAATAATTGCACCTTTTATTAAAAATCACTATACAAACACAGAGATCATTACACCACAGATATGGACACCTGATGGCATTAAGTTTGCACTGCCAATTTTTAGCAATGTCGTCGGAATGTACAATTTGGCAATGAAGAAATTTAGTGATTTGGTGCAAGTATAATGGGCAAACGTGGGAGAAAAAAACAGGAAACGGCAAGAGTTCAGATTACATTGTTTATTTCGAACAAAGAAGATAAGGAGATCCATGAGTATATCACTCAGGCGACCAGTAATAGTGCTGCAGGTAGAGAATTGTTATTAAATGCGTGGAGAATGAATCATAAACAATTTTTTTCAGAGCAGAATAAAATAGAAGATATTGAGATTTATGATCAAAACAATGAATTGCGATTTGATACAATTCCAGAGGGATTAGAGATCGTTTATGAAGAAGGTTTGCAAGAAGTAGCTGGATCAATGGACGATTTCTACTATTAATAAAAATAAAAGAAGATGATTAATTATAAAATAACTACACCTATACTACCACCTAATCTATTATTCTTTAGGTGGTGGTATTATAAAGAGCAATTTAATTCTATTTATAAACAGAAATATAATTTTTTAGCATTCCTTGACAAAGGGATACCATCCACGTATAAATTGGAAAACTATACTAAATCAAATAAAAACAACTTCGCATATAATTTAAATTAACTACAAAGAAGTATTAACTGGAAATAAATGAAGTAGGGAGCACTAATTAATTGCTCTCTTTTTTGATTATATAAGTGTTGAAGAAAACAATATTAATAGATGACTAAATTTATTTAGTATATACTAAGATTAAAAAAATATAATAAAATCAATAACAATGAAGGTGATAAAATGGCTTATCCGATTATTGATGTAAGTTCTTGGGAATTACTAGGAGATGAAGCTCCAGCGTACATAGGAGAACGAGATAAAGCGTGGATAAAACATCCAGAGAATGGTCGATGGGTGATGTTCAAAATCCCTAGGGAAGATAGAGGTGAGCATTGGGCAGAAAAGATATGTTATGAGTTAGCTTGTAAACTAAATTTACCTAATGCTGAGATTGAATTAGCAGTTAGAGATGGGAAATTAGGATGTTTAAGCTATTTTTTTGTAGATAAAGAAAATGGTTATTCTCATTATGATAGTGGTCATTTTCTTCCATACTCTTATAATGATAAAGGAAAGATTATATATAAAATTGAAGATATTGAAAAATTTTTAAATGGAATCAATTTAGTTGAGGACTTTCTTTCGATAATAATGTTTGATGCCTTAGTTGCAAATGGAGATAGACATCAAGATAACTGGGGGATTACACGTCATGAAACGAATGGATCTCGATCAATTTCTTCAATGTATGATAATAGTGCCTGTCTTTGTAGAGATTTAGAACCAGATGATGTAGAGAAATTTTACAACTCTGAAGCAGAACTTTTAAGGTACATTTATAAAGGAAAAGCAAAAGTTGGAATGTCTGTTGTAAAGAACGCTAATCATTTCACTTTAATCAAATATTTACTAGACAAATACCCTCAGAAAATGCAAGAATTAATACATAAAATTAAAGGTTTAACTGATCGTGATATAGAATATATAGTTAATCAGTTACCTGAAACTTTATTAACAGATAAGCATAAGACAGTTGTGATAAATTTTATTAAGCTTAGAAGAAACATAATAATCAATATAGGTGAGAATATGAATAACGATATTAATAAACTTTTATTAATATGGAAGGATCCTGATACACGAAAGCGCTTTGTCGTAGGAACCTTAAACTATTTTATAGAAGAAGATGCATATGAATTTGCTTATTTAAATCCAGATTTAGATGAAGCACTTAAGCATGGATTTCAAAACTATCCAAGTTTTCCAGATATAAAAGGAACGTATAAGAGTGTAGGTGGACTGTTCCCAGGAATTCGTCAACGTTTACCTAATCAGAAACGACCTAATTATCCTGAAATATTAATGAAGTACAATTTAGATGGTACTTCTACTGATATGGAGAAATTGGCAGCTACTCGTGGGCGATTAGGCACTGATACATTTGAATTTGTCCAAGCGATTGAATTTAAAACTGGTACGAGTTTTCAAGTTACTTTTGATTTAGCAGCAGCTAGAAGATACGATTTTCCAGAAATTAAAAACAATTTAAGTGAAAATGATATAGTATCTTTAATTCATCATTTAGAAAACGAAGTCGATGAATTTGCAATTAAAGTTATGTTTGATATGAATTTGTGCTTAGGATTTGTTCCAAAGTATTATTCTCGTGAAATTTTCAAGATGATTAATTCTGGTCAAGATTATGTTGCAAAGATAAAGAAACTTGACATTAATAATTCAAATCCGGATGAATGGGTAAAAATCTTTGTTGAAGTAATCCTACAAGATTAATAAAACTATTAAGCCATCCTTAAAAAGGTTGGCTTTCTTAATATATATACATGATAGAAAGTACTCTGATTATGAACTTCGCATATAATTCAAGTTAAATGCGAAGTATTTTAAAGTATTTGAAATGTGGTATAATGATTTATATAATTTACATATTTTAGGAGGTAAATCTGGATGATTCCTCAAGAAAAACTACAAGAAATAATAAACGTGTTAATAAAAAAAATTGATCCGTATGTCATAATCTTGTTTGGTTCAGCAGCTCAGGATCGGTTGCGATCAGATAGCGACCTTGATTTAGCATATCTTAGTGATATCAGTTTAGGTAATTATGAACGATTTTTATTATCACAAGAACTTGCAAATCTTTTAAATAATAACGTCGATTTAATTGATTTAAACATTGCTTCAACCGTATTCCAGGCCGAAATTATACACAATGGCAAAGTAATACATTGTTCAGACGATGAACGGAGACTAAATTTTGAAATAAAAATACTAAAAATGTATGCAAAATTAAATGAAGAACGGAAAGAAATACTAGATCATATTAAAAAAAGAGGTTCTATTTATGAATAATCAAGTAATATTAAATAAAATTTCCACAATAGAACGTTGTATCTCAAGAATCAATGAAGTATTTGATAACAATTCGTCTAATCTTCATGATTATACTAAACAAGATTCAATTATTCTAAACATACAAAGAGCTTGTGAAGCGTGTATCGATTTAGCTATGCACTTAGTCGCGATTAGAAAGTTAGGAATTCCGCAAACAAGCCGAGATGCGTTTGATTTATTAGTAGCAAATTCCCTTCTCGACTCTGAACTATCTATGAAATTAAAAGCCATGGTAGGTTTTCGAAATATTGCTGTGCATGATTATCAAAGTGTAAACCTTGATATCGTAGAAAAAATTATTGAGAATCATCTTGGAGATTTTAAAAAATTTACACGGCATATTATAAAAATTGCTGATACTTTTTAATAATTTAGTTATGTTAACTAGTCTGCGTATAAATTGGATTATATGCGAACTTTGTCGAAATACGTAATGAGGAATGATATTATGAGCCATACAACGAAAACACTTAAGGATATAGAGCAATTTGAAATTAAAACGAAGAATTTACAACAAGAAAAACATCTACATCAACTAAAGGTATTGCTCCCTTCCCTTCCACCGTATGTGTTTAAGTATTTTCAGAAGAACCGTAAACGTTCAGCTACTACTCTATTTAATTATGCAAATGATTATAAACTGTTTTTTAAGTTTTTAGCCGATAATAATTGGGTATTAGAACATCTTAATATAGATAGCATATCTCCTATTGATATCCCAATTTCAGTTCTTTCAGATTTACCATTAGAAGAAGCTGAAGAGTTTCAAGGTTACTTAGATGGTAAATATGAAAAAAGAACTGTAAATCGTAGAATCAGTGCTTTAAAGAGTTTATTTAATTATTTAACCCAAAAATCAGAAGATCCCGTTACTAAAGAACCTTATTTTTATCGTAATGTTTTTGCCAAAATTGAAACAACTAAAGTAAGTTCAGATCCTGCAAAACGTGCGGATTCATTTGAACAGAAAATTTATAAAGGTAATGAGGATTTACGATTTTTGGATTTTGTTGCTGCTGAATATGAAAAGTCCCTCTCCCCTGTTCAATTAAGATTTTTCTTAAGAGATAAAAATAGAGATTTAGCGATCCTATCCCTCTTTTTAGGCAGTGGTTTACGCTTGTCTGAATTAACATTTTTACAATTAGAAGATATAAATTTTGAGGAAAATTTGTTAGGGGTTTATCGTAAGGGGCAATCAGGAAAAGTTTATGTTACTGTAAGTCCAAGAGCCATGGATGAATTAAAAGAATACTTACATACAAGAACAGAAAATTATGGATGTGCTACCGATGAAAAACATGTATTTTTCACTAGATATAAAGGAAGTTACTCTCCTCTTTCTATACGTTCTATTCAAGATTTAGTAGAAAAATATTCGAAAGCATTTAATGTAAATAAACGATTAACTCCACATAAATTACGTCATACGTTCGCTACCAAGCATTGGACTGCAAATAAAGATTTAATTGGTCTACAAACGCAACTAGGACATACATCAAGTGAAATCACCTCAAGTTATACACATGTTGGAAAGGATAAACAGCATAAAAACTTGGAGAACATGGATAAACTTGAAGATTAATAGTTTTGGAGTATAAAACTGTTAAGTGATGATTGTTTTTTCAATAACCCCGAAGAATTCTAATAATTTTATAATTGCTAAATTAATCAGTTTAGATTTCTCCACTTTTTCCTAATGTACTAGATTTTTAACTATTTCAGTAGTTAAGTCTGATTTCATTTAGAAAGAAATAGAAACCTTTTTTACTATTTTCTTCGAAGTCTTTTTTCAAGAAAGAAAATTTAACATTAACAACATTGTTATTGTTAACATATGTTTTAACTTTCATGTCGTTATCGTTGTTTTTGTATATGAATATCTAGTTTACATATACACGATTATCGGCAATAAAAAAAGGAACTTCTATGTGGTCTTACCCCTGTCAAGTTCTCACGAATATAAACTATATCGCAATTAGGAACATTAGAATAAAAAAAGGTGCATTTCCTTTCATTTTAAATTAATATCCTTTCAAATGATTTTTAACCTATATATCCCTGCGACTCTTGAACTTAAACAACTAATGCAATGCGTTAGTTGGATAAGGTATATTTTGATCTATCATAATAGTTAAGTAACTTAATCCAATCTGTCTTCTTCAGATGAAATTTAATAGATATTTGTTTCTTCATTTTATTTAGGATAGAATACGTCTTCTTTGAAAGAAGTTCAAGGCGAAATACTGCAGTATTTTGTTATAAGATTACTAATTAAAAAGATGGAAGTAATGATTCCAATTTCGAAAATGGATAATTCAAGAATTCGAAGAGTCATTGATTCATATACTCTTGACAACATATTAAAAAATTTCCACAATGGAGAATCTGATCGTTCACTTTCATACAAACAAAGATTTAAGCTAAATACTGAGAAAATGAAAACAGGTAATATTGAAAAATGCGCAGAAGTAGTTCGTGATTTAATGAGTATAGATAAAGAAAAATCTCTTAATTCAAGTGAAAAACAGTTGTTAGGTAACGCAAGTAAAATATTTATAAGGGAACTTGGATTAGTTAAAGGGATTACAGAAATTCAAGCCAAAGAACTATTGTTCGGGTAAAAAATTATCATTTAATCTTACATTAAATATAATTAATCAAATGATGAAATAATACACCAAATATATTGTATTGAGTTCTTCCGTAATTAGCAGAAATTTCATTATACAGTAAGGTACCCATGAAAATAAATTTTTAATTGAAGAGCTGCTTTTAATGTGGGCCAATATTTTTATCGAATAACTGAAGACTACTTAGATCGACATTTTAAAAAGGACTTTACGTTTATAAAAAGAAAGAGGTCTTTTTTTTGAATCATTTGTATCTATTTAATATTCAATTTGTTCAACGACGAAAAAGCATCCAATTTAATTGGATGCATATTTAAGTATTCCGCTTAAAAAGAGTGAATCTTCTAGCTGTGTGCACTCTTTTAGTTTGATTAATCCATCTAGTTCTAGTTCCTTAGCCAGTTTTTCAATCATTTTTGTATCATATTCCAATGAATTTTTAATGGTGATTAAAAAGAAGTTTCCTCTTGTTGCAAGTCGAAGGTTCTTTAATAGATTCTTTTTACTCATTTTCCCATCCCCCTTCTAAATTAGATTAATTCGACACAAAAGAGGTTTTGTCCTGTAAATTCAATTAAATTACAAATTTTTTTGTAGGATTATTAATTTAATCTCATAGTATATAACGTCAAAAAATCTCATACATTGTCAATACACATAGTAGGGGGAATAATAATGAACTCAAATAATTTTCGTGAATTAGAGTATGCAATAGACGAAATTACTGAAATTGCCAAAGGATTTGGACTTGATTATTTTCCAATGAGATATGAAATATGCCCATCCGATATTATTTACACGTTTGGTGCGTACGGAATGCCAACAAGATATTTTCATTGGAGCTTTGGGAAAAAATTTTATAAGATGAAGTTACAATATGATCTAGGATTAAGTAAGATTTATGAATTAGTGATTAATTCTAATCCATGTTATGCATTTTTACTTGATACCAATAGCCTCATACAAAATAAATTGATCGTTGCCCATGTACTCGCTCATAGTGATTTCTTTAAAAATAATGTACGATTTAGTAATACAAAACGAGATATGGTCGAAAGCATGACTGCAACTGCTGAAAGAATTAATCAATATGAACAAAAATATGGAAAAAAGCTAGTAGAAGAATTTTTGAATGCGGTTATAGCTATTCAAGAACATATTGACCCTTCAATTGTAAGAAATAAATTATCGTGGCAATTAGAAGATGATATG